>JBGPHY010000068.1:0-14572 GCA_041484625.1 Terriglobia bacterium
CCAGGATCATGCCATATTTCTTCAGCGCGACCATAATCACTCGGGCCGCTCCGGAAAAACGGGAAATGTCGTAACCGGCTTTCAGGCGCACTCGCAACCCCATGGGAGGGGCATTGGGACTGGTAACAGGGCTGGCATAGTGGGTGGCTGGATGAATAAAGGCCTGTTGAGTGTCTTGGACGGTAAAGCGGACGGCATGGTGGATTTCCTTCTGAATGACTGTCTCGTCATAACGAACCAGGCCGGGCAATATCGGCAGGCCCGCCGCATCGGCGGAGGTCCAGTAATCGGGACGCAACTTGTTGGAAGTCAAGTCAAAGATGGCTCCCGATCCGCAGTGCCATCCCGGCCCGACATAATGTGAATTCCAGGTTTCGTATAGCCGGCAGTTGTCCTTATCGAGCACCAGGATGTGGCGGTCTCCTGTCGAGTTGACTCCCCCTTCGATGGGAGCATCCTGTGGAATCGGATAGGGTCCTGGATCGCTGTCTTCAAAGTAATCAAACGTCATTGGCACTTTGGGCTGTGTTGCGGGTACCACCACATAGGGAATCCCCCACTCCAACTGGGACCCAAAATCCGCATGCAGGAACTTGGTGTTTCCATTCATGTGGGCAATATAGTTGGCCGAGTTGGGATCGACGGGGTATCCCGAGATATCCTGGTTCCAGGGATTGTTTGCCGGGAAAATCTGGCATCCTGCAATCTGCGGGGCTTTGGGACGGCCCGCCATCCGGGCCAGAGGCAGTACCATGGCGTCCCCCGTACCGTTGTCGATTTTCGACGCATAACCGTCGAGCGAACCGCCGGTGACCTGCACTTCCACGCGAGCGTCTCCGCCCACCGAGGCGTCCGGAAACCAGCCGGAGACGTTCTTCTGAATCCACTGAGAGGCAGCCAGAGAAAGCGACGTTGTGGTCTGTTGAACTCCCATCCGGTCTGAGAGGCGAAGTGATGCGGCAGCGCCATTGGGGCCGGAGAGAAAGGCCAGGTTCGTGCGAAATCCGGGAGAATCGTAGGTTTGATCAATGCCGGTAAATTCACCTCTTTCATTGGAAGCCAACAAACCTTGCGAATAGGAACTGGCACGTTGAAAGGCGCTAAAGGTCCCCGGACGGGCGCCAGTCGGGTCGCTGTTGTTGGTCCGGCCTGCCATCAGCAGTGGGCCGTTTGCGCGCACGCGAAGGCCTCCTGCTGTCCCTTCGTTGCAGGAGAGGCCCTGGTTACCCAGGACGTTGCTCAATTCCATCAAGCCAAAAGCGGGAACAGTCTTGTTTAAGGCGGCACTCCCACAGTTGAATCCCAACCCGGAAACCGTTATCTCCCGGGCGGTGGAGCCGGGATTGAAGATCCTGACATCTGTGCTCCAGTAGGTCCCATTGACACCGGGGGAGCGCACCACACCGTTTAACAGAAGGTCAGCCGGATCATTCGATACCATTTCCGCCATGACAGCAATCCCGTCGTTGGTTATATTGTCCACCACGGCCGTATAGCCCCCGGCTCTTCCCCGAGACACAAAGACCTCAACGCGACCCAGCGGCAAGGTGGAAACGTACAAGCCCATGTTCGCCTGCCAACTGATGGGAACACCACTGGACACCGTCTGCATCGAGAGCGGCTGGCCTTCTTGATCGCAGAAGGTAAGCCTGACTTCAGTGCCGGGATCCAGCAGGGTCAGGGCAATATTCGTGCGATAGCCGGTCCCGTGGTTCACCCAGATCGCATGGCCGGTCGATCCGGCTGGAAGGATGGTCCGTGAATCATAGGGTTCGAGAGCCAGGCCATAGGTGCCGGCAGGATCGGCAACATTGGCGGTTGTCAGCCAAAGGCCCAGCTCATTTTCGCTCGTAAGGGCCAAGGTGCCCGCGTCGCTGGAGAGCCCGAACAGAGTCCGCAAGACGGCTGGGACCCGAATCGTTTCGCCTGGGCCCAGTGAGCGGGAGACCGTTCCCGGTGGGGTTTTCCCCTCATAAGGAATCAGGCCGATCTGCACGACGACAGTCGAACTGTCCCTGTTGTTTACAAAGAGAGTTGAGGAAAACCGGGCTCCATTGAGGCCGTTTGTTTCTGCCGCACCGGGAAGGTACCAGGTCTGGGACTCACCCTGGGCTGGGATCGCCCCTTTCAGGCTGATGAGCAGAAGCATCAACAATATCCGGCGGAACAATAACGAGCTCTCAGCTCTGCGCCTCCACCCTTGTCTACTCATTGAGACTTGGTCGATCATGATAATTGGGTTGTCGCTACTCACTATCAGACGATAGTTGCGTTTTGGTGGATTCAAGAGGGGCTGCCAGTGTAGGCTGAAGCCAGCCGCTGTGGGGTTGCAGCCCAAGCAGTCCTGCGGCGAAAAGCAATGAGACACCCCGAAGACACTGCATTCATTCCCTCCCCCTCGATGGGGTGTGTAGATTACTTTGAATCATACCCCACTAGGATGAATCTTTGGGTTCAATCCGCCAAGCTTTTTTTGGACTTCTTTGGTGCAACGACCCGGTTGAGATGAATTTCTCAACTGGGGGAGGTGAGACTTGTTCAGGAATTATGGTGGCTACCCCGTGAGGCCATGGAAACGTTGGCGTACGGTCATCGAAAAAAGACACTTGCCGTGGGTGATCTTCAATTCCTTAAACCTGGTTTTCCTTCTCGATATTCATCCAGCGACAGCTCAAAGCCATTTGAAAGTCTCTTCAGTCCGTGCATGTCTTGCGACCAAAGATCCTCAAAATAACCCCGGTCCTGAATCAAAATCCTCTGTGGGGCTTGGAAGTCTTGATCGAGTTATCCCCCGGTTGATGGCTAAATGGAATCTGCCCGGCGGGGCGGTTGCTATTACCAAAGATGAAAGGCTGGTTTTCGCCAGGGGATACGGAATTGCGGATAAGGAGTCAGGCCAGCCCGTACAACCCGACTCCCTGTTTCGTATTGGCAGCATTTCCAAGTCCATCACTGCGGTCGCCATTTTGAAGCTGCTCGAAGAGAGGAAACTCGATTTGGATGCAAAAGCTTTTCGACTTTTGGATCATTTGCAGCCAGCCCCCAGAACCAAAGTCGATCCCCGCCTGGACGAGATAACCCTTCGGCAACTTTTGTATCACTCCGGAGGATGGGATCAAGAAAAAAGCCTTGATCCTATGGGACAGTTTCGAGAGGCCGCCAGCATCCTTAAAGTCCCCTTTCCGGTCAATGCGGACACCATGATTCGCTATATGAGGGGTCGCCCTCTCGATTTTGACCCGGGAACTCAACATGCATATTCCAATTTCGGGTATTGCGTGCTCGGTCGTGTGATTGAAAAAGTGAGTGGACAACGCTACGAAGCTTATGTGCGGGATCACCTGCTCAAACCTGCCGGGATAACTCGCATGCGGGTCGGGCATACGCTCCGCGAGCAGCGCTTCGCCGGAGAAGTCAGCTATTACAATGCTCCAGGCGTATCGCTGGCGCCTTCGGCGCTCTCTTCCCGCGCCAAGGCAGTTCCTATCCAATATGGAGGATACTACCTGGAATCCATGGATTCCCATGGAGGCTGGGTAGCGTCGGCCATCGATTTAGCACGATTCCTTGCCGCCGTAGATGGCCGTGACGGACGACCCGACATACTGAAACCAGAGACCTTGGATCTCATGGTGGCGCGCCCGCAGCCGCCATTATGGGTGGGGACACCCATCTACTATGGAATGGGATGGAACGTGCGGCCACTGAAACAAGGGGCGGTCTGGTATCACACAGGCGCGCTGGCAGGCAGCAACATGGCTGTGATCGTGCGGACCCCGAAAGGTTTGTCCTGGGCCGCCCTGTTCAATTCGATTCCGGCCACGATTTCCGAGGTGGGGCCCTTTTTTGTAGAACTGGATCGAACCATCTGGCAAGCCATCGACCAGGTGACCGCGTGGCCGACCCCGGACCTGTTTGAACAATATCACTGAGAATGCCCGCCGGATTGGCCGCTTTCAGCCTCCTGCAGATTTTACTTGACATTTATTGCAAATAGCGATATTGATATCACTGATTGCAATGATTCTTAGACAGGGCTATGGAGGTGGGGGCATGAGGTTGGGAGAAAAAGTTCGATACCTGCGGGAGGTGGAAGGCACGCTGCGGGGGCTCGACAGGGAGATGACCCAGCAGGAGGTGATCCGGGCGCTGCAGAAGGAACTGGGTAGAACCATCAGCCAATCGTATCTCTCTCAAATCGAAAGTGGAGTACGGCCCCACTTGACCAACGCCACGCGGTTGCTGTTGGCCAAGTTCTTTAAGGTGCATCCCGGCTACCTGGTTGACGACCCGGAGGGATATCACCCCGAATTGGTCTCAGACTTGAGAGCCCAGGAAGACACACTGGATTTGTGGCTCATCAACGGAGCGGAACGGTTTCGCAACGACGCCGAGCTGAGCCAGTCTTTTTTGGGTCTGGCCTGTCACAAGGATTCACGCAAATGTCTGGTGCTGCTGCGTTCTATCTTGGAAACCCCGGACCTGGTCGAACGGTTGTTCGAGGTGTTGAAACCCCTCGCCCCGGAACCGGCTCGCCGATCCAAATGTTAGGGTCTTTTTCTGAGAGGATGGAGGAAAGCATGAAGAGAAGGTTCATGTTTGCAATCATCGGCTGGATGGGCGGAACACTGATGGGTTGGTACATCCAGCGGCTGTCGGGCTGGTATTTCCCTGTATACCTTGGGTTTGTGACCGGAGTCTTGGCCGTAGTCGGGGGTGAACATGCCGGTAAGATCCCGCAGGCTGAGGAACCGTCAAACCCTCACAGTCTCTTTTCTCAAGAAAGGAGGCAATCCCAATGACCTGGGCCAATTTCTACCTGTTGTGTTTCCTGGTGGGCTTTCTATGGACAGTGGCAGCGCTGTTGGTGGGAAACCTTCACCTCCACTTGCCCTTTATGCCACACGGAGACCTGCCGCACGGAGGAGGCCACCTTCACGCCCACCTACCCCATTCCGCCCCCCATGGGCCGCTGGCGGTGGGTGAGCAGGTTCCCCAAGTCTCACCTTTGAACTTCGGATCGCTGGCCGCCTTTCTGGCCTGGTTTGGAGGGGTGGGGTTCCTGCTAACGGCCTATTCCGGCCTGTGGTTTGTTTGGGCTTTAGGCCTTTCCCTTGGCAGCGGCTTGATGGGGGCGACTATCGTCTTCTGGTTCCTGGCCAAAGTGCTGGGAAACCGGGAACAAAACATGGATCCGGCGGATTACGAAATGGTTGGAGTGCTGGGTCATGTCAGCAGTTCAATTCGCGCCGGCGGGACCGGAGAGATTATCTTTTCGCAGGAGGGAACCCGCAGGACCTGCGGTGCCCGCGGCGAAGAGGGGACTGCCATTCCGAAAGGCGCTGAAGTGGTGGTGACCCGTTATGAGCACGGGATTGCCTTTGTCCGCCTCTGGGAGGAGCTCACCGAATTGGCGGCGGAGGCCAATGGTCCGAAGCGGAAAGACTAATTCTATTCGAGTATCACAGCCGAGCGAGTGAGGAGGATTTATGCCAGTTTCGATGGGGGTATTAGTCGTCGCAGGATTAATGGTCTTGACCATCCTGTTGTTGATGGCGATGTTTGCCGGGCTTTACCGTAAAGCGGGGCCGCATGAGGCACTGGTCGTTTACGGGTTTCGAGGCACCCGCATTGTCAAAGGCCATGGCACGATCATTTTCCCGATGATCGAGAATTGCCGGGACTTGTCTCTGGAATTGATGTCCTTTGATGTGGCACCGAAACAGGACCTTTACACCAAGCAAGGCGTAGCGGTGACAGTGGAAGCGGTGGCGCAGATTAAGGTGAAATCAGACCCGGAATCAGTCCAAACCGCGGCGGAACAATTCCTGACAAAAACCGACCAGGAACGGGAATCCTTGATCCGCCTGGTCATGGAAGGTCATCTGAGGGGGATAATTGGCCAGCTCACAGTGGAGGAGATCGTGAAGCAGCCGGAGATGGTGGCCGACCGGATGCGCTCTACCTGCGCAGAAGATATGAACAAGATGGGGCTGGAAGTGATCTCGTTCACCATCAAGGAGGTTCGGGACAAGAATGACTACATCACTAATATGGGACGACCCGATGTGGCGAGGATCAAGCGGGATGCGGACGTAGCCACTGCCGAAGCGGAGCGGGACACGGCCATCAAAAGGGCCGAAGCGCAGCGGGCCGCCGCGGTGGCGAAGGCCCAGGCGGACCAGGAGCGGGTCCTGGCGGAGACCCTCTCCCAGGCCAAACAGGCCGAAGCTGAACGGGACCTGGCCATCAAGAAAGCCCAATACCTGGAAATGATGAAAAAGCAGCAGGCCCAGGCCGACAAATCCTACGAGATTCAGACCAATGTCATGCAGCAGCAGGTGATTGCGGAGGCGGTGAAAGTACAGCAGGTGGAGAAGGAACACGAAATCAAGGTGCAGGAGGCGGAAATTCTGCGTCGCGAGAAGGAATTGATCGCCACAGTGCTCAAGCCAGCGGAGATCGAACGCCAGCGCATTGAAACCTTGGCCAACGCCGAAAGGCAAAGACTCATCGCCGAGGCGGAGGGAAGGGCGGCGGCCACTCGAGCCCAGGGCAATGCCGATGCGGAAATCATCTTCAAGAAAGGTGAGGCCGAAGCCAGAGCCATGAATGTCAAGGCCGAGGCCTACCAGGAATACAACCAGGCGGCAGTAGTTGACAAGTTGATCGGCGGTTTGCCGGAAGTGGTTCGGGCACTGGCTGCCCCGTTGAGTAACGTGGACAAGATCACGGTGGTTTCGACCGGCAATGGGGATTCCGCGGGTCTGCATAAGATCACCGGCGACATGACTAAAATTGCTGCCCAGATCCCGGCCCTGTTCGAGACTCTATCGGGTATGCGGATTTCGGAATTGCTCTCCAAGATTCCGGTGTTGGGGGCCAAGGTCCCGCGTCCGGATTCTCCTAAGAAAAAAGAGTCCGGCACAACGGTCAGCGATCCTCCGGGATCAACGGCCCAGAAATGAACCTCAGTGGAATTCAGACCCCCGAGGAGGTTTGAATCCGTTTCATCCGGAGGCTGCTTCCAGCATCCGGCAAGGATCCCAGGTGAAAGAAAGGAGCACTCCCATGGCATTACTGGAACGTGTTGCAACCTTAGTCCGGGCCAATCTCAATGATTTGATTGACAAGGCTGAAGACCCTGAAAAAATGATTAAGCAGATCATCCTGGATATGGAAAACCAGCTCCTGCAGGTTAAAACACAGGTGGCAATTGCGCTGGCTGACCAGCATCTCCTGTTGAAGAAACAACAAGAGAACCAAGAGAAGGAACAAGAATGGATGCACAAGGCGGAGCTGGCGGTTGACAAACAAAAGGACGATCTGGCAAGAGGCGCCCTGGAGCGGTCCATGAGCTACCGAAAAATGGCGGAGAGTTTTCAAGAGCAGGTGGAGGACCAGAGGGTTCAGGCCGAGAACTTGAAGTCCGCACTGCAGAAGCTGGATCAGAAGCTCTCCGAAGCCCAATCCAAGCGTGATCTGTTGATTGCCCAGCACCGGAGGGCGCGGGCCCTGGGTAAAGCCAGTGACGCTCAAATTGCTATCGGGGATGGATCCAAGGCAGCGGCGTTCGAGCGCCTGAAGGGGAAGGTGATGTACTCTGAGGCCGTCAGCCAGGCAAAAGCCGAGTTGGTCAACGACAACCTGGACGACAAAATGGCGGCTCTGGAGAGGGAAGACCAGATCGACCGGCTCTTGGCGGAGATCAAGAGCCGTCGCTGTTTGAACCCATGAATGTGAAAGCAGGCAGCAGAGCCTCCGGGGGCCAGACTCACTCTACTTTGGTTACTATCCGTTTGACTGGAATGCTGACTGAGCCCAGGGCTCCGGAGCGAATGTCGCGAACTAACACGCGCACCACCGTGGCATCGGGGAGTAGATCTAGCTGCTCGGTCAATGTTACGGCCTTGGCTTGAATGGTGCGCTCATACATTACTGAGTCGAAACTCAAGTTAGCCGTGCGACCAGTGGTTTTGAGGAAGGAATCTTTGGAACTGATTTGCACCAACCAGAAGTCGATTCCGCATTCCCAGTGGTTGCCGATGGCCTGGAAGGCAATGTCGCGGGGATCAACCCGAATATCAAAGTCGAAAGCCCGACCGGCAGCGCTGACCTGAACTGTCAAGCCGAGGTGGGTGGAGTCAAGGGGGCTCCACATGGCAGCCTCGAGGTCGGCCTGACGATAGCCGGGATCTGATGGAACTTCGGGCTGGGCGAAATATCCACGACGGTATCGCAACTGCACATTGGGACGAGTGACTCGGACTTTGATTTCGCGAAACTTTCCGTTCCAGGATTTGTGCGAAGGGTAATATCCGAGCAAGTAAGAGGCCTGGCCGTCATCGGAGGCCTGACGGAGCGCTCCCCGCAGGTCGTTAGTATTGTAAAAGGCACGGCCCCCGGTGCGATCCGCCCAGACCTGCATGGTCCTGAAAGTCCCTGCATCGGGCCATCCCGACTGGGGGCGGATGACTGCTCGGTCAGGGCTGTATTCTTGCGGTGCCATCAACCCCCGGGCATCCACGGGATAAATGGCGAGGTTGGCGCTGTTGAGGACCCGGGTAGCGCGCTCGATATCAGGCTGCAAATCGTGTCGAGAGGAGCCGGGCTTTGTTTCCAGGAGCACAGCGCCGGACCCAATCCAGGCTGGAAAACTGCCGGACACCCAGATCAAGTTCTTGCGACCCGGCAACCGTTGCAGGTGGTTGGCAATGACCTCCAGCAGCCGAACGGTCCGCAAGGCCCGATCGCGAGCATAGTAGTCTATCAACCCGAAAGTCAACTCCCCCAACCAGGCGTCGAAGTGCGCCGGCATGCTCATCTCCGGATCTTGCAGCGGCACCTCCAAAGTGTGATTCAGTTCGCCCCGGTACTCGGCCAGGGCTTTGAGCAGGGCGGAGGAATCGCCGGTAATTTCCTGAAGCACCCGGGGGCCCCGGCCCATCACATACAGCCCCACCCGGTCTTCTGGCCTAAGCTGGGCGAGGAACTTCTGGATCTGCGCGCGCGCGTAGGCCTGATCTTCAATGCGGGTGTTCAGTCCGTCGAACAGGATGACTGTCGCGCTTGAGGATGTTGAGCCGGAGCGCTCGAGCTGATTGGAAAACGTGTTGGGAGGGAGAGCTGGCAGACTGATGTCGGGCCCCCGGGTAGCTCCAGCGGTAAACACGCGGATAGCCTCTTCGCGACCCTCATCAGACAACCTGAAGTCGTCCCGGGTGAGACCCGCGGCTGGTTCCCCTTTCCTGGTCTCAACGACGACATTCACCTGGACGAGACGCGTTTCCACGCGCAACGTCGTTTCCTGAGAAGCACTGGGGAGGCTCTGCCCAAGGGCAGATGCCAAGAGACCCAGCCCCCAGGCCCCGGTCAAACACAATATTGTGTGGCCTCTGACCATGAGTCTATACCAGGTGGTTGGGCAACTCCCTTGTTTCAGGAATCCTTTACCCGTGAACCTCCGGCAGCTCAACGGCTGCTTTCGTCCGGGAGGGTTTTGCTTCGTCGAAACCGCACATTCCAGCGACGGAGCGCCGGCCTCCAATTGTCCGACCAATAATGCTCGTGTCCCTACAATACAATCATAGCCCTTTTTAGACACGCTCTGAGAGGGGAATGTCAGCGGGCAGACCTGAGAGGATTCAACGACAAGACACTTCCTGTAGTCTCCCCACGGCCCAGGTCAGTGAAAGACTTCCTTTCCTCCTTTGCTCGCCCCGCCAGGGGTGAAATGTTTATAGATATCGTAAGCTGAAGAACTCTCAGCCCCGGCGGCGTAGAATGTTCCATGTCGTGTTAATTTCGCCCCGAACGGGGCATGAGACCACAGACAGGCAAGAATCTATACACATTGGCCTCCTGACGGAGGCAAAGACAGGACCTATCCATACAACAGAATGTAGGTAAGGCTTAGCTTTTTCTATGGGGAATAAACTCAATCCCAGTTGATAATAAATCTTGTCAACAAGGGTCATCTCAGGATATCGATCTACCTGCCCATGGGTCTTGAACCAGTTCTGCAGCGCTGACCCGTTGAGATCTGCGGACCAAAGTGATAACAATCGCTCAGCCTTATTCCTTCGGTTCCGGCTCGTTTTACGCTCCATGCCATCCTTCGAAGGAGAGAGTTTCCCAGTGAGGCAATATCGTTGCTGAATATTGCATTACACTTTAATAGGAGGGACGTATGCTTAAGCACCCGACATTGAAGGTAAGTCGGCGCCATTTCCTTAGAGGGTCCGCCGAGGTAGCCGCCACAGTGGTCTTGGGCAGTGCTGCTGGCGAGATTACCCCTGTGAAGGCCGCCAGTTCGCCGCTGACCGGACCGCGCCCCGGCGATGTGAAAGTGAAGATCGGAGTGGTAGGTGGAGGATTCGGGTCCTCCTTTCAATGGCATCTCCATCCGAACTGCCAGGTGACGGCTGTCTGTGATCTGAGAGACGACAGGTTGAAACGCTTGACAGAGGTCTATGGCCCTGCTGCAACCTACAAGAGGTTCCGTGACTTTCTGAAGCACCCGCAACTGGATGCCGTGGCCGTTTTCACTCCGGCCCCCTTGCACGTCTGGATGGCCACCGAGGCGATGAAGGCCGGCAAACATGTGATCAGTGCGGTTCCCGCTGGCATGTCTCTCGAAGAATTGGAGCAACTGCTGGAATGCGTCAAAACCACCGGTCTGAAGTACATGATGGCTGAAACCAGCTACTATCGGCCGGAAATCATCACCTGTCGGGAGTGGGCCAGGGAAGGGAGGTTTGGAACCATCTTTTATTCCGAAGCCGAGTATCATCACGAAGGGCTGATTCCCCTCATGGTGGATGACAGGGGATTTCCCACCTGGCGTCATGGTTTCCCACCGATGCACTATCCCACGCACAGCACGGGAATGGTGATCCCTGTCACCGGCGAGCGTCTGGTAGAAGTCCAGGCCGTTGGCTGGGGAGACGGCCACGAAATCCTGCAGACGAACCAGTACGAGAATCCTTTTTGGAATACGACCGGCTTTTTTAAAACTTCAGGGGGACATTCCTCGAGGATATCGGTCTTCTGGCATGTGGCTGCCGGAGGTACGGAGCGGGGCCAGTTTTTTGGAGATCGATTGTCTTACATCATGGAGCGGCCGGAGAAATCTCCCAACACGGTGATTCGGATCGTCCAGGAGGGGAAGACCGTTTTGGACGAAAATGGATATCCGCAGGGCGACGTCCTGATTGAAACTTTTCCCCAGCCCAATCACTGGGAAAAACTCCCACAGCCCCTGCGGGTCGAGAGCGGACACGGGGGATCGCACACGTTCATCACCCATGAATTCATCAGTGCCATTGTGGAAAATCGGCATCCTGAGGTGAATGTGTGGGAAGCCATTGCGTACACATTACCGGGAATTGTGGCCCACCAATCCGCCCTGAAGGGAGGAGAGGTCATGAAAATTAGGGACTATGGCAAGGCTCCGGTGTAACTGCTCTCATCGACATTGCCATAGGGAAGGTTTCTCTCGAAGGTTACTGAATACGTGAATTGGATTTGTCTACAGGTCTCAAGTGCCGCCCAAGGTTGCGGACACACTGATACCGGCGGGCTTTGAACTGGAGGTTCAGGCATGATGACGTCTAAGCAACGGTTACTCTGTGCTCTCGACGGCGGCCAACCTGACCGCTTGCCGGCGACCACGCATCACTTGATGGAGTCTTTTCTCAGGAAATACCTGGGTAACGCCTCCAGCAGAGGATTTTTCGACCGTTTTGACCTCGACGCCATCCATTGGGTAGTAGCACATCGAGCGGATGAGTCAAATGGAGAGTACCTGGATCCATCACAGGATGAACCTGGATTCCTGGAAGCTCGCCGCGTGGCGACGGACCAGTGGCGTGTGTTCACGGAACAGATAGCCGGTCAAGAATGGCCAACCACACGATTTAGGTTCGTCACACCCAAGGGGGAACTCTCCATGGTGCTTCAGGCCCATGAACATACAACCTGGGTGGGGGAGCATTTGATAAAGAACAAGTCAGATATCGATTTGATCGGTGAATACGTCACCGTGCCCCAATGCGATATCGAAACAGTCAACTGCGAGGCCCAAGGGTTTGGCGAGCGTGGACTTATTCGTGGCCACATCTGCACTTTCGATGTGTTTGGCCAGCCTGGAACATGGCAAGACGCTGTTTGTCTGGTAGGCATCGAGCGGATGATTATGGAAACCTATGATGACCCGGCCTGGGTTCATGCGTTGCTGCGCATCCTGCAGCGACGCAAGCTGGCCTATACTCGTTCGCTGAAGGGCGCAGCATATGATTTGATCGAGCTGGGAGGCGGCGATGCCTCTTCGACCGTGATCTCTCCGCGCCTCTTCGAGGAATTTGTGGCGCCTTACGACTCGCAAATTATTGCGGCAGCCCAGGAAACCGGACAGCGAATCGTCTATCACACCTACGACGGAATGATGCCACTGCTGGAACGAATCGCCGCTATGCAACCTAACGCCATGGAAACCTTCACGCCGCATGGCATGGGAGGCGATGTGAACCTGGCCGAATCCAAACAGCGAATCGGCGCCAGGGTATGCATGATCGGCGGATTTGACCAGTTTCATTTCTTCACGGGCTGTGCCCCAGAGCAAACGCGATCGGAAGTCCGCCGATGCTTCGAGGAGGCCGGCCAGGAAGGCGGTTACATCCTCAGCCCTTCCGATCATTTCTTTGACGCAGATTTGAGATTGATCGAAGCTTTTGCCGACGAAGCGCACCATTGTGTTTACCGGTGAATCCGAGGCGAAATATTGTTCGGCATTGGAATCGGGATCAAGATCGCAGCCGACGCGACCGCAAACCGGCTCGATGGCGATTCTGATGCCGGGGCCAATGCTGATTCCAATTCCTTAGAAACGGGCCCTGACGAGAGAACGCCACACAATGAATGATCCTATGCCCGGTTCCTTCCAGTTCGTGCTCTTTGTGACGGTGGTGACTGCCATTGGCGGCTTTCTCTTTGGCTATGATACGGCGGTCATCAACGGCTCCATTTCCTATCTCAGGCTGCACATGAATCTCAATTCAGCTCAGGAGGGCGCGGCGGGCGCCAGCGCAATTCTCGGGTGCATCCCCGGCGCGATGTTCGCAGGCTTCCTGAGCGACCGGTTTGGCCGCAAGAAGCTGTTGTTCCTGTGCGCCTTGCTCTACGCTGTTTCGGGGGTCCTTTCCGCCTTGCCTCGCACCTTCGAAGAGTTCCTGGCAGCGCGTTTCATGAGTGGGTTGGGAATCGGGGCCTCCTCCCTGATCTGTCCGATTTTCATCGCCGAGATTGCGCCGGGGAAATGGCGAGGCCGGCTCGGTTCATTGTTTCAGCTCGGGATTGTGACAGGAATTTTCCTTACCCTGTTCATCAACAAAGTTATTCAAGGGATGGGCGATGAGGCCTGGAACACGACGACCGGCTGGCGCTGGATGTTGGGCATGGAGGCAGTTCCGGCCGTGGTGTTTCTTGTACTGCTGTTCGCCGTGCCGGAAAGCCCGCGCTGGCTGACCCAAAAAGGACGGAAGCAGGAAGCCCGGGCAGTATTTGAGAGGGTCGGTGGGGCGGAACACGCCGAGCGCGAACTGACCGCCATTCGACTGGCTATGAACGAGGAGGAAGGCAACTTTTCTGAACTCTTCACCCGGATCTACTTCCGACCGCTGCTCATCGCGATGCTGTTGATGGCGTTCTCCCAGTTTTGCGGAATCAACGCCATCATCTACTACTCGACCAAAATATTTGCCTCGGCCGGAGCGCTCAAGAACACGGCGTTTTCTTCCTCCGTATGGATAGGATTGGTCAACCTGCTCTTTACCTTTGTGGCCATCGCTTTAGTGGACAAAGCAGGGCGCAGGCCTTTGCTGCTCGTCGGCACTGCCGTGCAGGTGGCTGGGCTCGGCCTGGTGGGCTGGATGTTCCACACCGAGCAGAACGGGATGGCTCTGCTCATCGGCATGGTGGGATTCATTGCCGCTTTCGCCATGGCGATGGGACCTCTGTCCTGGCTCCTCTGTTCGGAAATCTTCCCGAACAAAGCGCGCGGACGAGCCATGTCAGTGGCAACCTTCGTTATTTGGACATCTTGCTACGTCGTGGCCCAGACTTTTCCGATGTTGAACGATAGTCCTACCATCGGGCCGGCGATTACCTTTTGGATTTACGGCGCGGTCAGCCTACTCTCCTTGGTCTTTGTCTGGTTGATGGTGCCGGAGACAAAAGGGAAGACTCTGGAGGAAATCGAACACACGTGGAGAGAGACCTCAGCTTGAGAGGATCTATATCCCTACTCCTCCCTGAATCCAGGTAAAGCGGGGCGGGAGGCAAAGCATGATATCTCACTCTCTTGTCTGGGGATGGACAGGACCCGCACACCACTTGACTTTCATGCACACCCGTGTTGGAATACCGGCGTGGTCGTCTGCGGGAGCATTTGGTCAGGGCTCCACAATGCTTTCCTTCCAAGAGACGCCTTGCGGGCCCTCAAGCGGTTTGGATGAACTGCGGAGGTGCAGATGAGCAAGAAGTGGTACAACTATTTTGTCTCGACGGATTCTCC
>JBGPHY010000069.1:0-14528 GCA_041484625.1 Terriglobia bacterium
CTGAACGCTGGTCATGTACATGTCCAACTGGCTGGTGCATGCCATCAGACGGCCCAGGATGTCGAGCTTGAATTCGGTTTCCTCAGCAGGGGCTTTCTTGAGCCAGGCGTTAACCAAATCTCCGCGACGAACCAGGAGGAAACCGTAATACAAAAGGCATGCCTCAATGAAGCAAGCTCTCAAGTTTCTCCGATACCGAGTCGCGCCGCCGCCTGCAAACCGGAACGAGATGGAGTTGCTCCCTGGATTTTCCGAAAGGCAGGCGTCCACCAGTGAGAAATGATAGGCCAGGCGCGAGTTGAGGTTCATGTACTCATCTGCCACCAGCAGGTAGCTCCTCTCGCCCAAGGCCCGGCTGGCACCACTTTGAGAGTTGAAGGACCCCGCCATGACGGAGGCTAGGTCGCTGAGACTGGCCGGCATTTCACGTGTCCAAGTCACGCCCGGATGGCTGATCCCCTTCCAGAGGGCCTGGAAGGGCCGTGAGGTGATTTGTGCCGGTTGCACCTCGGGGCTCTGCGGATCCTCCAGAGCGAGTCCTCCCCCCAGGTCCAGCACGTAGAGGCTCACCGGCATGGGGGTCAGGAGTTTCTTAGAAGTGTGAAGCCCCTGGTCTAACTCGCTGTCGTTCAGGGCGAACATGGCCTCGATGGCCTTCTCGTGACAAAACCGCAGGACGTCATGAGCCGACTTGCACCCGCCGGGACGAAAGCTGAAGGCCGAGGGATCCAAAAGATGAAGGGTCAGGAGCCTTCGACTCATGGGATCTTCGGCTTTTTCCCGGTAGCGCTGGATCATGGGGGCTTCCTCCCGGCCGGTGGGCCAGAATGCGCCCGCGTAAATTCTGGGCTGGACAGCATCCAGGCTGACCGGCTCACCCGGCTGGAGTTTTTCGAAGAGGCCGCTCATTTGAAAAACTGAGGGGATCTTAAACTCCCGAAGCAGTGCAGCCGCATGGCCGGCCGGATTGCCCCACTCCGCCACCAAACCCACGATTCGGGGGAACACTTCCACGATTTCTGGGGTCGCCCTGCGCACCACCAAGACAGCGCCGGGGGGCGTCTTTGCCAGGTTCTGCGGCTCGCTGGTCAGAAACGCCCGTCCCGACACTCGTCCCGGGAAAATGCTGCGGCCTCCGGCCAGAATCGGCTCCCCCCTGACCGGAGATTTGATGCGCGGTCCAGATCCAGCCAGTGCCAGCGGCCTCGACTGGAGGATCCAGACCTTTCCATTCTCGTCCAGCGCCCACTCTACGTCCTGCGGGATTTTGAAATGCTGCTCGATTCTCACTCCACATTCGGCCAAAAGTTGCAGGTCCTTCTTCTCGAGGCTTGGCGCCTCGGCTTCATGGGGATCCAACGGCTTGCGGATTAATCCTCCTTCGGCGCCAGGCAGGATTTCCACTTCTTTGCGGACGATGTTTTGTTCCAGGATGGGATAGAGGCGCTTGTGAGACAGGATGAATAGGTCGACACTTATCTGCCCACTGGCGATGTCCAGGCCCAGCCCCCGAGTCGAGGCAACCCAGAGTGCCTCAGACTTGGAATCTGACGGGTCCCTTGTGTACATGATGCCCGAGGCCCGGGCGCGGATGACTGGCAGGCACAGCACAGCCATAGGACTCTCCACCTCGGGCGACCCTGTTGAAAGGCGATAGAACAGCGCCCGCTCGCTGAAGCGTCCAGCCACCACGCGTTTGTAGGCGTCGACCATGAGTTCGATCGGCACGTTGATTAAACTTAAGAACTGACCTGCAAAGGTTCTTTCCTTGCCCTCGCCAATGGCACTGGAACGGACTGCAAAGCCCGGTTTGCTCTTGGCCATTGCCATGGCACGCTCGGTGATGGCGATCTCAATGGCCCTCGGAACCGGACATTCCATGACCCGTTCTGTCAGCTTCGAGGAGATGGCCTGGAGTGCCTCCAGGTCATTTAGGTCAACATTCCGCGTATGGTCGCGAATGAAGGTCCAGAGTGGAATGTCGTAGAACTGGCGATAAGCCTGCGCTGTCAAGATGTATCCGTCAGGAACCGGCAGATGCAGCCGGTTCTTGATTTCCCCAAGGGCAGCCGCTTTACCCCCGACTTCCGCTGCGGTGGTGAGGTCGACCTCAGCCAGCCAGGCCGAAAGTCGCGGGGTCTGCAATTCCTGGCAGGCAGCGATGTAGGCTTGTACTTCACGCCGCTGAGCCGCGACCGAGGCCCCCAGGGATGCGTACCGTCGGCCGGTCAGCTTTCCCAAGGCCGCCACCGCGCCCTCAGCCTTCTCGAAGACGGCGTCGATGCGGTCGCCGAGCGCGTCGCTGCTAGGGAGAACGTGTTGGAGATCCTCCTGAAGACTAGCCAGCAACTCGAGACACTCGTTGTTGAGGGAAAGCAGTTGCCGGAAGCTGTTATACTTGGACCGTACCATCTCCTCGGCAGAAACGAAGGTATTGCTCCCGGGTCTTTTCCACCATGGACTCATAAATCCTTCGGATCCACGCCTCACGTAGGCGTCCGGCATAATGTACTCTCCGCCAAGGAATACATCGAACCGAGGGGGACTCGGCGGAAGGCCTTGGGAGCCTACCCGCAGCGGCCCAGTCAGTGCCCCTTCGCGTAGGAGAGCAAATTGGATGGAGCTAAAATCAAGTCGAGAGCCATTTTTACCATGACAATGAGCACCACGCTGGCCAGCACAATTTTGAGCTGGTCGCCGCGCAGCAGGCGAGCCAGGCGGGCTCCAATCTGTGCGCCGATCGTGGAGCCCAAGGCGATGATCAACGCCAGGACGACGTCTACCGTGTGGTTCGTGATCGCTTGCATGATGGTCACCCCAGTGCACGTGAATAGGATCTGAAAGAGGTCCGTTCCCACCGCCAAGTGCATGGGCATCCGGAGCAAGTACACCATCATGGGCACCATGATGAAACCGCCGCCCACCCCCATGATGGCTGACAACATCCCCACAAGCACGCACAGGGAAAAGGGCACAATGGCGGAATGCTGGACCCTGGAACGCTGAAAGTCCATCTGAAACGGGAGTTTTTTCAGGAGGCTCTGGCGCTCCCCCGGCTTATGGGGTTTTGGGCTCATGACTCCGCGCCGCAGGCTCTGAAGGCTCTCGAAGAACATGAATCCACCGATACTGCCGAGTACCAGGACGTAGGTGATTGTGATGACAAAATCGGCGTTTCCGACGGCGCGCAAGAACTTGATGATCTGGACCCCGATGGCCGCACCTACCAAGCCGCCAAGCAACAGCACACTACCCAGCTTGAGGTCCACGTTTCCCAACCGAAAGTGAGCCGCCACGCCGGAAGAGGAGGTTGCCACGATGGAATTCGTGTCAGACGCGGCCGCCACAGTAGGCGGGACTCCGATCATCATCAGGATGGGCGTGAGCAGAAAGCCTCCCCCTACGCCCACTAGTCCTGAAAGAAAGCCGACCATCGCCCCGCATCCAATCAACAAGAACAGATTAATGCTAATTCCAGCTACAGGTAGAAAGACCGTCATGATTTCTCCCACCCTTTTCCGGGCCGCAGGATATCGGGCCACCGAGATAGGATCAAGCCAAGACTACCGCACTAATCTCCCCTGGGGGTATCTGCTCCGGCATACGAGCATCCTGTTCCACCGCCATTGGGCCCGATGCGTGTGGGAACTCACCGAAGCGTTTCCTGGCAGTGCCGGCCGCAGGGCTGCAACGAGTGCGTCCATGCCGCACTGGCTCATCTGCCAGTCCACCTCCGGCACCGAATCGGTGCCGATCCCTCGAACAAGTCGCAGCCATAACAACAATGGATATCCTGACATAGCCAGCCCTCGCAGGTCTAGACGGACCCCCTCAGGCATGAACTGCCGGAGCCAGTTGGTCCAGATTAAGTCCCATCACGCCCGTAACCGCCGAGGCGACGCGCTCGATGTCTTTGATTTCCTCCGCGCCGGTGAGTTTACCCCGAATCGAGACGACGCCGTTGCTGGCAACCACCTCCAGTTCCAAGTGAGAAGTCGATGGGTCTATGGCCAGATTAGCTCGAGCGCGGCTGGCCAAGGCGAGGTCATTCAACGCGGCTTGGCATCTCGGGGTGAACTCGAAACATCGCTGCGTAGCTGTCATGGCAACAAGGCGGCAAGCTTGCTTGATGTCCATGTGTTCGAGATTTATGACCATATCGTATAGCGCAGGATCACCCCAATCGACCCCGTAGAGATAGTGAGTCCACCTTTGCCTCTCCTGGTCCATTTTCCTGATATACCAAATGACTTCCTTAGGTGCTCATTTTCAATCGCGCTTGGGCCATGCGCATCCGGAATTCCAGCGGCGCAATGATTCGGATCCTCAGAACACCTGCCTCCCCTTTCAACAGCAGGTGTCCGGCATTGCCGTGGTAAACGACTCGCCCCGTCCGGACTCCTTCTGCCAGCGCAGCCTGGATCAGGGCCAGGTAGAGGTATTTCTTATGTTGGAAACGATCCAATAAGCTGGGAGGCTTCAGCAACGCCTGTCGCAGATCCTCCTGCGAAACCCCATAGACAGCAGCCTTCTCAACGATTACATCTCGGTCGATGCAGCGGAATCCAAGCCGGGCTGCTAGGCACTCTGCCAACATCTTTCCGCCGCTGAAAGTGCCTCTGGAAATGGTAATCACGGACATTTGCGACCTCCTGGTGTGGCCTAGGGCAAATCCCAACGCACCGCCAAGCGTGGCGAAGAGCCTTTCTCTTGCTGGAGGATCGTCATGTTGTATCAGACTCCCGCTTGCCTCGGCCGCGGCGTGCCGGAAGAATAGAGGGGGAGGGCCGACGGTACAAAAATATTATACACTAGTAAAAAAGTCTTGCATTAATAATTAATCAGGTTCAACATTATTCCGATTAAAGATTCAGACGGACCCTGCTGCAGGTCCCCGGGTCCGGTCAAAATCAGGTTGGGATCCCATGAGCAGCCCCATCACCCCTGAGTTGACCCACGAATTCCTCAGTAGCGCCCGAGTATTTGCCAAGGCGGTCCGAGATGTCTTCGAAGCAGCAATTCTGCAAGAGGTAGCTGGAGATAAGTTGACCTTTGTCCAGCTCAAACTGCTCTACCTGGTAGCCCAGGCTGATTCCGTGACAATCGGTGATGCCGCGGCCTTCCTGGGGGTCACCAGTCCAGCGGCTAGTAAGTCCGTGGAAAAGTTAGTTCGTCGCCGGCTGCTTCGCCGTTCCGATATCCAAGGGGACCGGCGGACCAGCCAGCTATCTCTCACCGAGGCCAGCCGACGGCTCTTGGAGGCTTACGAGGCCGCCAGGAACCAGCGGGCGGCCGAGATCTTTGCCTAGTATTTGCCAGAAGAATTGCAGTACACTTCGGAACTTCTGGATCGCCTGGCCGCCGGAATCGCCAGGCAGCGCCCCGACCAAAGCGCCCATGAAGATGAGCTTTGCCTTCAATGCGAGATTTATTTTCGCCAGCGCTGCAGGTTTAAAGAATTCGGTGCGCGGCATTGTTTTTATCAACTTCATAAGAGCGACCAGCCGGACCCACCCTCTGTTCCAACGGGCAGTTCTGAACTGGAAGCAGCGAGTGATTTCGGACAAACAAAGGAGGGCTAATGCCAAGTTATGTCAATCCTGAGAAGTGCGATGGGTGCAAGGCATTGGACAAGACGGCTTGCCAGTACATTTGCCCCAACGATCTGATGGTCCTGGAACAAGAGACCAAGAAGGCCTACAACCGTGATCCCTCGATGTGCTGGGAATGTTACAGCTGCGTGAAGATCTGCCCCACGCAAGCTATTGAGGTCCGCGGCTACGCCGATTTTGTTCCTTTGGGCGCGTCAGCGACCCCCCTGCGGTCCACCGATAGTATCCTGTAGACTGTGAAGTTTCGCAATGGCTCCATCAAGAGATTCAAGTTCCCCATCCGCACTACGGCGGAAGGAACCGCAGTGCCGGAAGGCGGATTCCCGACTCGGGGGGACCTCAGCAGTTCCGAGCTTTTCACGGAACCTGCTTCTTTGGGTTTGCCAGAAGTATTCACGCTGAAGCGATAGGAGAAGACACAGATGCCCAACTTTGAAAATGTTGTCGTTGAAACCGATCTGCTCATCCTGGGGGGAGGCATGGCTGCCTGCGGGGCGGCCGTGGAAGCAGCATACTGGGCCAAGCAGAACGGCCTTAAGGTCACCTTGGTGGACAAGGCTGCAGTGGACCGCTCAGGCGCGGTGGCCATGGGTCTCTCTGCCATTAACCAGTATGTGGGCCTCCGGGATGGCGCTAATACTGTCAAAGACTATGTGGATTACGTGCGGAACGACCTGATGGGCGTCACCCGCGAGGATTTAGTGGCGAACATCGCCCGTCACGTGGACTCCTCAGTTCATCTTTTTGAGAAGTGGGGCCTCCCCATCTGGAAAGACGAGGAGGGTAAGTATGTGCACGAGGGCCGCTGGCAGCTCATGATCCACGGTGAATCTTACAAGGTGGTTGTGGCTGAGGCGGCTAAGAACGCCCTGTTGCAAAGTGGCGTGGGCCAGATCTTCGAACGCGTGTTCATCGTGGGACCGCTGATGGATGGTGACCGCTGTGCGGGCGCGGTCGGATTCTCGGTGCGCGAGAACAAGTTCTATGTCTTCAAGGCCAAAGCCACCTTGGTGGCAATGGGCGGGGCCGTTCACGTCTTCAAACCCAGGAGTTCGGGCGAAGGCATGGGGCGCGCCTGGTATCCGCCATGGAACTCCGGCTCTTCGGCCTACTTCACCATCCAGGCGGGCGCCGAGATGACCTGCCAGGAAGTGCGTTTCATCCCCGTGCGCTTCAAGGATGCTTACGGGCCGGTGGGCGCGTGGTTCCTGCTGTTCAAGTCCCGTGCCACCAATTCCCAAGGCGGCGACTACATGGTAGAACGCAAGCCGGAGCTGGAAAAATGGGCTCCGTACGGACGCGTGAAACCTATTCCCGCCAACCTGCGCAACTACATGGGGATGTTGGATGTCATGGACGGAAAGGGTCCGATTTACATGCGGACCGAGGAGGCCTTGCAGAAGATCGCCGCCGCATACAAAGACGACGAGAAGGCCTTCAAGAAGAAATCCAAAGAGCTCGAATCCGAAGCTTGGGAAGATTTCCTCGACATGACCATCTCCCAGGCGCTCCTTTGGGCGGCCACCAACGTGCAGCCAGAGCAGAGGAGTTCAGAGATCGCTGCGGCCGAGCCTTACTTCATCGGTTCCCATTCAGGCGCTTCGGGGGCGTGGGTGAGCGGGCCAGAAGATCTGCAGAACGCGGAAACTAAGGACGCGTACTTCTGGGGCTACGCCTCGATGTCTACGGTGAAAGGCCTCTTCTGTGCGGGTGACGCCTCCGGCGCCTCGAGTCACAAGTTTTCCTCCGGCTCCCACGCTGAAGGCCGCATTGCAGCCAAGTCGGCCATCCGCTTCATCGTTGACAACAACTCGATGCCTGGCGTGGATCAGGCCGCGATCGAAGCCCTCAAGGCCGAGATTCTGAAGCCCTTGGACACCTACGCGCAGTTCAAAGGGGCCAGCACGGATCCTGACGTGAACCCCAACTTTATCAAGCCAAGGATGTTCATGTTCCGCCTCCAAAAGATCATGGATGAGTACGCTGGGGGAGTCACTGCGCAGTTCATCACCAACGAGGCCCTGTTGACACGAGCCTTGGAGCTGCTGGAATTCCTCAAGGAGGATTCCAAGAAGCTGGCGGCAGCAGACTTGCATGAACTCATGCGATGCTGGGAGAACATGCATCGGATGTGGCAGGCTGAGGCCCACGTTCACACGGTGCTCTTCCGCAAGGAGACTCGCTGGCCCGGTTACTACTTTCGTGCCGACAAACCGGCGCTGGACGAGGCGAACTGGCACGTCTTTGCCAACTGCCGTTACGACCCCGATACCGGCAAGTGGGAGGAGTTCAAGCGGCCGATCCTACACATTTTCCCACAGGCCAAGGAGCACGAACTGCTCGGAGGCTGACGTTTGGTGCCGGGAGGTATTTTCTCGGGACCTCCCGGTTCTCAGTTTGCGGTATGGTTTTGAAGATTAACACCGCATGTCCTCACTGCAGCCGGCCGATGGTCCGGTGGGCCAACCCGCAGGCAAGCAGTTGGGGCGGGGAATTCCAGTACGTTTGCTTTAACGACTATTGTCCGTACTTCGTGCGGGGTTGGTTGTGGATGAAGGAAACTTACAACGTCGAGCTCTCATACCGCCACCGGGTGGATCCAGTTACCGGCGACTCTGGCCCGCTTCCTGTTTGGTCACGCGAAGCGTTGCGAAGCAGCATTCTTCCCAAGGAGGACAAAACGAATGCTGGATGAACGCTTGACGGAGGAGAAGATCCTTCGGGAGCTTCCCCGAATGACCCTGGACGACAGGTTCACGTTCCAGTGCGGGGAGAACCTGAACTGCTTTACGCATTGTTGTGCGGACGTCTCCATCGTCCTGACCCCCTACGATATCCTGCGCATGAAAAACGCACTGGGCCTCGATTCCACCGAATTTCTTACCCGTTACACCATCTCCCCCTTCACGGAAGACCAGAAATTTCCAGTGGTCCTGCTCAAAATGGATCCAGTCACGCGCAAGTGCCTGCACGTGACCGAAAAGGGCTGCTCCATCTATTCGAACCGACCCTGGGCCTGCCGCATGTACCCATTGGGCATGGCCGAACCGGAGAAGCACACTTCGGAGAACCGCCCCTTCCACTTTCTTCTCCACGAGGATCTGTGCAAGGGACACGGATCCGAGCGAACGCCTACGGTGCGAGAATGGATCGCCGAACAGGGCATCGAAGAATACGACATGATGGGAGTTTCCTTTAAGGAACTCATGCTTCATCCCTTTGGGAACGAAGAACGGGATCTCACCCCTGAGCAGATCGATATGTTTTACATGGCCTGCTACGACCTGGACCGTTTTCGGCGGTTTGTTTTCGAGACGCGCTTTCTCCAGCTCTTCGTGGTCGACGAAGCCAGGGTGAGGTCCATGCGCAGCGATGATTTGGAATTGTTGGATTTTGCCGTGCAGTGGCTCAAGTTCAGCCTCTTCCACGAGAGAACCATGAAGATCGAGCCGTCCGTAGTTGAAGCCAGGGGCCTTGCTGCCATGCACATGGGGCAATTATGATTGAGAATGCCAAGCCGATTCTCGTTATCGGTGGCGGCATTGCCGGTCTGACCACTGCGATTGAAGCTGCCGAGGCCGGCTGTAGTGTCATCCTTATAGAGAAGTCCCCGTTTCTGGGCGGCCGAGTGATCCGTAGCTACCAGTACTTCCCCAAACTCTGCCCCCCCAGCTGTGGCCTGGAGATCAATTTCAAGCGTATCAAGAACAACTCTAGAATCACAGCGCTCACACTGGCTGAACTGGAAAAACTCATAGGAACACCGGGAGACTTCGAAGCCACGGTCAAGGTACACCCTCGTCATGTCAAAGAATCTTGCACGCTGTGCGATGCTTGCGCTAAAGCGTGTCCCATTGACAGGCCAGACGAGTTCAATTACGGGCTCTCGCGAACGAAGGCTGCCTATTTGCCTCACGGAATGGCCTATCCAGCCCTCTACGTAATCGACCGGAGTGCATGCAAGGAAGGCTGCAAGGCATGCGCGGACGCCTGCACGTACGGCGCGGTGGACCTGAACCAGCAGGTTGAGAGAAAAACCTTCCAGGTTGCTGCCGTGGTGGCCGCAACGGGCTGGGCTCCTTACGATGCCGCCAAAATCGACAACCTGGGCTTCGGTAAACACTCGAATGTGGTAACGAACGTCCTCCTGGAACGGCTGGCGGCCCCCGATGGTCCTACCGGCGGCAAAATCCTACGGCCGTCAGACGGCATGGAACCCCCATCGGTGGCCTTCGTTCAGTGTGCCGGGTCGCGGGACGAGAATCACCTGCCCTATTGCTCTGCCGTTTGCTGTGCAGCATCCCTGAAACAGGCAACCTACATCCGTGCCCTCTATCCGAACGCGAAGATCACCATCTTCTATATTGACATCAGGACGGCAGGCCGCTTAGAGGATTTCTATGTGCGGGTAACTGCTGACGAGAAAATCGAGCTGGTCAAAGGAAAAGTCTCCAAAGTGGAAGAAGAGCCAGGGACTGGTGACCTGTTCGTAACAGCCGAGGACGTCCTCAGCGCCAAGAAGACCGCGCGCAAGTTCAGCCTGGTGGTTCTTGCCACAGGCATCGTGCCGCAAACCAAGGGGCTTCCAGCAGGTTTCGATCTCGACGAATTCCGCTTTATCAGCAACGGATCGGGGAAAGCAGGCTTGTACGGCGCCGGATGTGTGCGGCGACCTGAAGAGGTATCGGCCACTGTCCAGGACGCAACTGGCGCAGCTCTAAAAGCTCTCCAGTGTGTTGCGAGGAGTGCCCGTCATGGATAAGAAGCTCGGCGTTTACATCTGTAGCGGGTGCACAATCGGCGAATCCGTCGACACCGAGAAGCTAGCCAAGGTCGCCAAGCGCGAGGGCAAGCCTGCAGCTTGCCAGGTCCATCCATTTCTCTGTGGCCAGGAAGGCGTCGAGATGATTCGGGCGGATTTGTCCACCGGCGCGGTAGACTCCGTGGTCATTGCGGCCTGTTCCCCGCGCATGAAAACGGAGGCCTTTGCCTTGGACCCGCAGATGATCCTCGAGCGAGTGAACCTCCGGGAGCATGTGGTCTGGTGCCACCCTCCGGGTGATGAGGCCACCCAGATGTTGGCCGAGGACTATCTGCGCATGGGTGTCGTCAAGGCTCTGAAATCGGAGAAGCTTGAACCTCTTTCGGATCCGGTTTCGAAGAAAATGCTGGTCGTGGGTGGCGGCATCGCGGGCATCACGGCGGCGCTTGAAGCGGCGGCAGCCGGCTACGAAGTGGCCCTCGTCGAGAAGCAGGCCCAGCTCGGCGGTTTCATCGCAACGGTTCAAAAGCGCTTTCCTGGTCAGGCGCCCTACACCGACCTCGTAGAAGGCGGGATTGCCGGCAAAATTCAGGAAGTCCTGTACCATCCTCAAATCCAGGTTTTTACTTCTGCGAGGATTGCGAAGATGGAAGGACAACCCGGCATGTTTGATGTCACCGTGCAAACGAACGGGGCAAGCTCTTCCCTTCGCGTTGGCGCGGTGATCATGGCAACAGGCTGGAAGCCCTACGATGCCAAAAAGCTCCGGCATCTCGGCTATGGCCAGAGTCCCGACGTTATTAGCAATGTGGAACTGGAGCGCCTAGCCGCCAAGGGGCCGGTTCTCCGACCCTCGAACGGTCAGCCCGTGAAGAGTGTTCTATTTGTCCAGTGCGCCGGCTCCCGCGACAAGGACCACTTGCCTTACTGCTCTTCCGTGTGCTGCATGGCCAGCCTCAAGCACGCTGCCTACATCCGCAAGCAGAATCCGAATGCGAGAGTGTACATCGTTTACAAAGACATGCGGACGCCCGGGCAGTATGAGAAATTCTATAGGACGATACAGGATCACCCCTTGAATTTTCTTACCAAGGGCGAAGTGGCCTCCGTAGAGAAAGCACCCAACGGCGAGCTCGCCGTCACCATCCTTGGCACCCCTCTCGGTGAGGACATCATTGTCCACGCGGATCTGGTGGTTCTGGCCACCGGCATGGTTCCCAACTCTGCCGACGGAGAGGCCCTTCGGGCGTTGGAAAATGCCGAGCAGAAGGTCAACAAAGGGGAGTCGGAAAGTCAGAAGGCCGAGGCAGCGAGGAGGGTCGAGGAGCTCCAATACCACAAGGGCACCGAGATCTTGAATCTCAGCTACCGTCAGGGCCCCGACCTGCCGGTTCTCCGTTACGGGTTCCCCGATTCGCACTTTGTCTGTTTTCCCTATGAGACGCGCCGGACAGGGATCTACGCAGCAGGGGCGGTGAGGACACCCATGGATTCGACGCACGCCCAGGAAGACGCGCTGGGGGCCACGATGAAGGCGATCCAGTGTGTGGAGCTAGCCTCACGCGGCTTGGCGGTGCATCCACGAGCCGGAGACCTTTCCGTCCCCAGCTTCTTCCTCCAGCGATGCACTCAGTGCAAACGCTGCACCGAGGAGTGTCCGTTCGGCGCGTTGGATGAAGATGAAAAAGGCACGCCCAAGCCCCATCCGTACCGCTGCCGTCGCTGCGGCATCTGCCTGGGCGCCTGCCCGGAGCGCATCGTCTCGTTCAAGAACTATTCGGTAGATATCATTGCTTCGATGATCAAGGCCATTGAGGTTCCCGAGGAAGACGAAGAGAAGCCACGGGTTCTCGTGTTCATGTGCGAAAACGACGCTTACCCTGCGCTCGACATCGCAGGCCGCCGCCGCCTGCGCTACGATCCCAGCGTGCGGGTAGTTCCCTTGCGGTGCTTGGGGTCGATGAATATCGTCTGGATCGCAGATGCCCTGTCCCGCGGCATCGACGGCGTTATGCTCATCGGCTGCAAGTATGGGGATGACTACCAGTGTCATTTTGTCAGGGGCAGCGAACTCGCCAACCGCCGTTTGGAAAATGTGAAGGAAACGCTCGAGCGCCTGCAACTCGAATCGGAGCGGCTCCATCTAACGCAGTTGGCCATCAATGAGTTTGAGAAGCTCCCCGCTCTCATTGACGGCTTTGTGGGGCGGCTCCGCGAAATAGGCCCAAATCCCTACAAGGGTATTTAGGGGAATATGCCATGTCCGATGCCCTGCTGTTACACCCTGACATTGATTTTATTCAGAGCGTAATGGCCTCTGGAGGGGAGGATCTCAAGAAGTGCATGCAGTGCGGCACGTGCTCTGCGGTGTGCGCTCTGGCCCCGGAGGATGCGGCTTTTCCGCGAAAGCAGATGTTCGAGGCTCAATGGGGCCTGAAAGACAGGCTGGTTGCCGACCCCGCCATCTGGCTCTGTCACAACTGCGGGGATTGCACCTCCTATTGTCCCCGCGGTGCGCGGCCGGGCGATGTCTTTACCGCACTGCGCCGTCAAGCGATCGAGCACTTTGCTTATCCTCGGTTCATGGGGAGGATAGTGGCAAACCCGAAGGCCCTGATCGCACTGTTCCTGGCGGCGGCGCTCGTCTTCTGGACTGTCGCACTCTGGGCTCCAAAATCCGGGCCAACCCCCGGCCTCGAATTTGCGAATGTATTCCCTATTCCCGTGCTGGAGGCGCTTTTCTTTTCACTGTCCGGGCTTGTGCTGGTGGCCTTTGGCGCAGGCTTGGCACGCTTCGCTAAGGCGCTTAAAACCTCCGGTGCCGGTGTGAACCTTCCGGCGGGCCTGGGGGCAGTCCTAGTGGAGATTGGAACCCATGCACGTTTCTCCAAATGCGGCAAGAACGAGAACCAGCGCCTGGGACACCTGCTCGCTTTTTGGGGGTTCTTAGGATTGGCCTTCATGGGCACGGCCGTGGGAATTGGGACTATGGCCGGGCTAGTGCGCACTCCGTTGGCCTTGGGCAACCCCTGGAAGATCTTCGCCAATTTCTCAGCAGTGGTGGCTCTGGCTGGGTGCCTGATCCTCCTGTTGGGGAGAATCAGGGATCCGGAGAAGCGGGCTGCGAGTGCGTATTTCGATTGGTTTTTCCTGTTGACACTGACGGGGGTAGTGATGACAGGAATCTTCTCGGAGTTATTGAGGTTGACCCAGGCAACCCGAGTCATGTATGGCATTTACTTCGTACACCTGGTGTTGATTTTTGTCTTGTTCCTTTCTGCGCCCTACTCCAAATTCGCCCACCTCCTTTACCGAACGGTGGCGATGGGAGTGATGAAAACGGCGAAGGCGCAGAAATGAGGGAATTGAGAGCCGGCCTGCGGTACCGGCCGGCGGAATGAACAGCAGTCAAGCATGAACTCATCATGAGGACTTGAGGAGAAAACATGGCCGACGACGGAAAAAAGAAAACCGAACTGCTGGACCAGCTCGAAACCGGCCCTTGGCCGAGCTTCGTGAGGGAGATCAAGAAGTCCAGGGAGACCAGCCCCGCATGCGACGACCTTCTTGGGCAACTTGAACTCTCCTATGAGGAAAAGAAGGGGCATTGGAAGCACGGTGGGATTGTGGGGGTCTTGGGTTATGGCGGCGGCGTGATAGGCCGCTACAGTGACGTCCCCGAAAAGTTTCCCAATGTGGCGCACTTCCACACCCTGCGTGTGAACCAGCCCGCCGGATGGTTTTACACCAGCGACGCCCTGAGGACCCTGTGCGATATCTGGGAGCGGCACGGATCCGGCCTGACTAATATGCACGGTTCGACGGGGGACATTATTTTCCTGGGCACTAAGACCGACCAGTTGGAACCCATTTTCAAAGAGCTGACGGAGACTGGTTTCGACCTAGGCGGATCGGGTTCCTGCATACGGACACCGTCCTACTGTCTGGGAAAAGCCCGCTGCGAATGGGCTTGCTACGATACCATGGCGCTATGCGACCAGGTGACCCACGACTACCAGGACGAAATGCACCGGCCACCCTTTCCCTACAAGTTCAAGGTCAAGTTTGCCGGATGTCCTAATGACTGTGTGGCCGCGATCGCGCGCGTCGACCTCTCGATCATCGGCACGTGGAAAGACGACATATAGCAGGAC
>JBGPHY010000070.1:0-14457 GCA_041484625.1 Terriglobia bacterium
AGAAGTTGGTCACACAGTATGCGCCGTACGCTCCCGCAAACGCCTTCTTGAGGGTGTCCAGGTCGTCGAGATCGGCCTTTACGACTTCTGCGCCCTTCCCGGCAAGGTCTTTGGCCTTGTCCTTGTTCGGATCACGGGTGATGGC
Organism: Terriglobia bacterium; assembly: GCA_041484625.1. Taxonomy (GTDB): domain Bacteria; phylum Acidobacteriota; class Terriglobia; order Versatilivoradales; family Versatilivoraceae; genus JBGPHY01. Next base: position 146 of record JBGPHY010000070.1, read on the forward strand.
CCGGCAGGCGAAGCCGCCGTTCGGGTCGGTGAGAATGGCGCGAGCCAAGCCGCCTCCCTGTGCGCCTGTTGCGCCTACCACTGCGATGACTTTCTTGTCGTCCATGGTGACTCTCCTTTGATAACCGTCGTTCATTCAAACGTCGCGAAGACGACTGCTATGGGGAGAATGTCACAGTATTTCCACTGATGTCAACTTTCGACAGCAAGCAAGAGCGAACAACAGAGATTGGCGTAAGCCATTGGGCTCTGGTTGAATGAACAAGGGGCATCGGGGTCAGGTCTTGACCCCGACGGCTCCCCCGACGGCTCGACCTCCCGACGGCCTTTCCTCGCTGTTGCGAAAATTACGCAAGCTCGCCGGAAAGTCACACTGCATCAGAGATGGTCGTGACGGGGACGGGTAATTCATCCAGGCGCGACACCTTGCCAGGGGAGAGCAACCTGCATCAGGTGATAGAAGCCTAGTCGCGCGTTGCGGGCGCCAGGCTGTCCAGGTCAAGTGACATTACGCCAGGAAGCGCCCGCGCTATACGCTCGACCTCGCGAGACTGGTCTAAACTGGAAAGCTTGCCCTTAATTCGCACCTTCCCGCTACTCGCCGTCACTTCAACCTCAAGGTCTTCAGTGGCAGGATCCAACGCCAGGTTTGCCCGAATGCGGCTAGCCAGTGCAAGATCATTCAGCGCAGCTTGGCATTCCTCATCGAGCTGGAAGCACCGCTGCTTGACCAGGTTGGCCACGACGTCACACGCCTCCTCAATACGGAGGTATTGGAGATTGACCACTAGGTCATAGAGCGTGGGATCCTCCCAATCGACTCCGTAGAGATAATGAGTCCACTTCCGTCGATCCTGATCCTTTTTCCTAATATATGAAACGATCTCGGTGGGGCTGATTTTCAAGCGCTTCTGGGCCATTTGGATCCGGAAGTCCAATGGCGCAATAACCCGGATTCTTAGCACAGGAGCGCCTCCCTTCAGTAGAAGGTGTCCGGCATTGCCGTGGTAGATCGCTCTGCCCGTTCGGACTTCCTCGGCAAGGGCAGCCTGGATGACCGCCAAATAGATGTACTTTTTGTGCTGGAAGCGTTCCAAAAACGATGGAGGTTTCAAGAGCGCATCCATCAGTACTTCTTGGGAGATTCCAGATGCCGCGGCTCTCTCTACGATAACGTCCCGGTCGATGCAGCGGTACCCAAGCTTGGCTGCCAGACATTCTGCTAACATCTTTCCCCCGCTAAAGGTCCCCCTGGAAATCGTTATGACAGACATGTGCTATCCTCCTTGTCGTATTGCTGTTCCTTCCCAGCGCGTCGTGTCTTGCCTCGGCACAAACAGATTCAAAATAGCAGGTGTCGCAGCTGCCTGAAGGCAAATGCAGCGTCTCTGAGTTTCCGTTGCGACACTGTTCCCAGTCACTTGTGCCTAAGAGCGATGCCTTCTACCCAGGATGCGCAAGGGTTGTGCACTTGAGAATAAAGCAGTACGACAGACGCTATCTTTCCCTACCAGGCAGAGGCGTGTCAATATCAAGATGATCGGATATCGGGTAAGCTTGCTGAGGGCAGTGTTGCATTGAAGGGAAGGAACTTCAACAGGCGAGGCGCTTTGAGAAGAATTTCTTTCTCTACGGCACGGACCTGCCTGAAGCCCTCGATTCTGCCCAAGTTGCTCGGACACTATTCATGGCTGAGGCGGGCAACCTCCTGGAGGTGGTTGGCGAGCCCAATGCAACGGAGATGTCGAGGCACCTGACCCGCTATGTCGATATGCTAAGCAAGTGTGAAGAAGTGCGCCGGACGGGAACCTGGGGTCCGAACGAAAAGCCGGTGATTGAGGCACAGCTGCGCGAGCATGGTTCCAGCCTCATCGATCTGGCAGGGACATTGACCTCGGAAGAGCGGGCCTCTGTAAACCGGATGCTCAAGGCGTCACAGATAGTTCCTCTCGTGTCTCTGGGCGTGCTTCTGGCGCTCATTATTTACATCGTTCATTTCTTGGGGCGGGCTATAATGGCTCCCCTCAAGCGATTCCAGAATTACACGCGCCGCATCGCCGCGGGCGATTTCTCGCCGATCCTGCCTGCGCGCCGTTTCAGGGATGAGTTCTCCGATCTGGCGTTGGCTTTAAACCGGATGCTGATCGAGCTCAAGACCCATGAGGAGAAGTGCATCCAGGCAGCCAAAATGGCCGCCATTGGGACCCTGACCTCCGGCGTGGCCCACGAACTCAATAACCCCCTCAACAATATCGCCATTACCACCGAAACCCTGATAGACGGGAACAAAACACTGAATGAGGAAGAGAGAGGGAAGCTACTCCAGGACGTCTACTTCGAAACCGAGCGAGCCAGCGAAACAGTCAAGAGCCTGCTGAATTTCTCCAGGCTGGAGAAGCCCGAGATGTTTCCAATCGACCTCCCCGAAGTGATCCAGTCCGCCGCCCGTCTTGCTGAAAACGAAATGGCCATTAACAATGTCACTCTTTCTTCAAGTTTCGGTGAGAATTTGCCCCGCGTCTTAGGCGCAGCCAACCAGCTCCGACACGTCTTCTTGAATATCTTTATTAACGGCATCCAGGCCATGCCCAGTGGAGGGCCTCTCTTCGTCACAGCCTACGCGAGCGACAATGCCCGCGTGTGTGTGGAGATTCGAGACGAGGGCGTCGGTGTTTTCCCGGAACATCTGCCTCACATCTTCGACCCGTTCTTTACGGCCAAGGAGCCGGGACAGGGCACCGGTTTGGGGCTTTCCGTGAGTTACCGCATCATCCAGAAGCATGGTGGGGACATGCAAATATTCAGCGAGCCGGGCAAGGGCACAACCGTCCAGGTTTTTCTCCCTGCAGCATAAAGGAGGCCCGCTAGGCTGATTGCCCGGGTAACGAAGGCTGAGAATGCGGCGACACCGAGCATCCTGCGGGCTCTGGGGTTCGGAAGACTGGCCGGCAGGCAGAGGTGGGAGTGTTCCTGCGCACATGGCGTGTCGTGTTCAGGGAGCAGATCGCACCCATCACCACCTTACTGCTCCGGTCTTCCCGGCAACGACGAGGTGGTCAGCGAACAGTACGCGCGACCCCCCTGCGTCCCTGACCCACGCCCCTGAAGATCAATCCAACGATTAAGCCGCTAAACAAGGCAATGATCACAGCCACGATTCCGTAAAGCAAGCCATGTTCGAGGGCCAGTTGGCTGATCCACGCCTCCACTCCCACCTTTTCCACTCGAACCAGTTCCGAATCGACGGTGATAACTTTTTTCTCCCGGATGGCAAAGGAATCGATACGATATGTCCCAGCGGGTGCTTTGGGAGGCCAGAAGAAGCTGGTCTCAAAGAGGTTTCCCTTCATCCGCTTGATCTGCCCCTCATGGAAACTGTACAGTTGATCGTCTATCCGCACTTGAATTATCTCCTCGATCAGGAAGGGGGAGGCGTTGGGCGTCGCTGATTCAATGGAAGAAATCAACCCTCTACGTCCAATTTGGTGACGGACTTGTTCTTCGGGAAGCAGAATCTCGTCCAGGGACCCACTGGACTTGATCTTAAACATCCAGGGCACATTGTTGAACGAGACAGTGCCTACAGTGAACCAGAAGATACCAACACGACCCTTTTGGGAGAAAGTGACTGTGGCGCTAGGAGCGGACAGCTTCACTATGACATCGCAGTCCGGGCTTACGACACCGTAAATCAGGAGTCGCTCCCCATGATAGTCGGCAGTTACCTGGATGGCGTCTTTCGGCAGGTGAGAGGCAATGGACGGCGGGCTTTCAACCTGTGCGAGAGTCTCGTCTAGAATCGCGACCCCAGCTGGCAGAAGGAACAGTGCTGGGAGCAAGATCTGCCGGAGTCGCATCAGTGTCCTCCGCGTTCAACCAGAAAACGCGCCGGACGCATCATCAGATCAATGAACATCTTCAGGGAGATGGCTAGAACCAGGATGGCCAGCAGGATTTTCTGTTGTTGCCCACTGAGCCGCCGGCCCACCCGCGCACCCAACTGCGCTCCCACTGAAGATCCGACTAGCAACGAGATTGCGAGGAGGATGTCGACATTGTGATTAACAGTGGCTTGCATGATGGTAGTTGCGGAGGACGTGAAAAGCATTTGAAAAAGGCTGGTCCCGACGACGACACGCATCGGCATGTGCAGCAGAAACGTCATCGCTGGAATCAAGAGGAAACCTCCACCCACTCCCATGATCGCCGCGAGCATCCCTACGAGGGTGCCCAGCAATAACGGGCCCAGAGCGGAGGTTGTTACACCGGATGTTTCAAACTGGGTCGGAAATGGGAGCCTGAGCAGAATGCGGTCCAACCATGTCCTGTCTTGCGTCACTTCTTCCTCGCCGATGTTGCGTGTCAGGCTCTCGACTAGCATCGTGGTCCCTACGATCGTGAGCAACACGACATAACAGATGCGGATAGTGACATCCACGTTGCCAGTCTGACGAAGAACTTTAGTCAGGAACGTACCGATGGCGCTTCCGACGATACCCCCAGTAAAAATGAACATCCCCATCTTCACATCCACGTTGCCTTCCTTGTAGTGTGCAAAGGCACCGGACGTGCTCGCCGCCACAATCTGGTGGCATCTGAAGCAGCTGCCACCAGAGGCCGGATTCCCAACATGATAAGGAGCGGGGTCAACAAAAAGCCACCCCCCACGCCAAACACCCCGGACAGAAAGCCCACCAAGGCGCCGACGCCCATGAGCACGAACAGGTTCACACTGATACCGGCGACGGGCAGGAAAATGGTCATGAGTACCTCGGTTGACTGACCCAGTGGGTATGGCGAGAAGACCTAAAAAAGATCCTTTCCGCTGAGAAATGGCGGGGCATTCCAGGTCCGGCAGTATATGCAGCAGTGATTCCCTTTGTCAACCGTGGGAACCAGGGCCGGAGGGAACTGCGGCTCGCATCCGCGCCACGCCGAGTCCACAAAACGAGCGTCTCCAAAGCTTTGGTTGCAAAGATAGGCAGAATCTCTGTGGGCAGCCGGGCAAGTTTTGTGTCAGGTCAATCCGACCAGAACGTAACCTCTTTCAGAAATTATCATGATTCGGAAGGAATTCCCGGCTAGAATAGAAGCCTGGTCAGGTGCAGACGATATGAAATGGTTTTATAATATCTTCCACACCCCTCGCCAGGACGTGGGTCTGCAGGTCCTGCAGGATAAGTTCACTCATTTTCTTGCCCTCCTTGAGAAAAACAATCAAGTCCTCAAGAGCATTGGCGACATGGATGAGAAATCCCAGGGTGAACATCTTTTTGACATGAACTATATTCGGGCCAGGGTGGCCGAGGTTCGGTCCGGCGTTAGCGAAGTCATTGAAAGGATAATCGCACTCGGAGGAGACCCGTACAAACCACTGAGGGACGAGTTTGCGGCCATCGATGCAGAGGTGGACGAACTGGTCCAGGGAAACAGGCCCATTCATGAAGACGACTTCACAATCCCTCTGGATCAACTGGCGCGGGAGCGGGCACACAGCGTTGGCAGCAAGAATGCACAACTCGGGGAACTGAAGGGAAAACTGGGCCTGCCTGTGCCGGATGGCTTTGCCATCACCGCCTGGGCGTACAAGCAATTTGTGGATGCCAACAACCTGCAGACCCGCATCACGGAGAGTATCAATTCTCTAGACATCAAGTACCACGACGATCTCGTGCGGGCAAGCCAGGAGATCCAGGCAATGGTGGTCTCATCTCCGATACCGGCAAACCTGGTCGAGTCCATACAGAGAAGTTGCCGGGAGCTGGTGCAACGGTGCTTCTGCAAAACCTTCTCCATGCGATCGAGCGCGATCGGCGAGGACACCCTGTTCAGCTTCGCGGGGCAGTATCGGTCCTTTTTGAACGTCACGTGTGACGAGCTCATCGATTGCTATCGGTCGGTTTTGGCGAGCAAGTTCACGCCCCAGGCCATCTACTACTTCCTCAGCCACGAGCTTTCGGAATCCGAGCTGGCGATGAGCGTGTGCTGCATGGCGATGGTGGATGCCGCGGCCAGCGGGGCAATCTACACGCGCGATCCTGTAAGACCAGACGACGATTGTGTGCTGGTAAGCTCTATCTACGGCCTCGGCAAATACCTGGTCGATGGGACATTGACTCCGGATCTCTTTCGGATTTCCCGTGCTGACGCATCACTCCGGGAGTCGCATCTGGCGAAGAAACAGGTTCGCCTGGTAGCATTGCCGGGAGGCGGCACTGCAGAAGAGGCGGTGCCCGAAGCGGATCAAGAATCCCCTTCCCTCAGCGAGCAGCACCTGAAGGAGATTTTTGAGTTCGCGGTAAAGATTGAGGCGCATTACGGCAGCCCCCAGGACATCGAGTGGGCGCTTGATCGCCACGGCCGGCTTTTTGTGCTTCAGACGCGCCCACTGCGAGTCATCCGCGCCCGGTCCACTGGGGCATCCACGGACTCATCAGGATTTGAAGTCCTGCGGGCGGAGGGTACAACCGTCTGCCCCGGCGCAGGATGTGGTCCCATTGCCCACGCAACCTCGACCCAGGATCTCCCTTCCGTTCCTGAAGGAGCAATCCTGGTGGCTCCCAATCCATTCCCGGGCCTGATCACAGTGATGGGAAAGGTGAATGCCCTGGTGACCGAGGTGGGCGGGGTGGCAAGCCATATGGCAACGCTGGCGCGTGAATACCGGATCCCGACCCTTGTGGGGGTGAGGCGCGCAGCAGAACTCCCGGCCGGCCACCTGGTCACGGTAGACGCCACCCGGGCGACTATCTACGCGGGGGCATATCCGGACCTTTGCGCTGCGCGGCGTCCGGAGATCGAGTTATTCGAGGACACGGCCATACTCAACCTGCTCAACCGCATCCTGACAAAAATCTCCCCGCTCAATCTGTTCCATCCTCACGACCCGAATTTCACTATTGAAAATTGCCGGACCTATCACGATATTACGCGTTTTGCGCACCAGCGGGCAATGGACGAGATGTTTTCGCGGGGCAAGAACATGGAGCACAAGGAGCGCTTCAGCTTGCGGCTCAAAAGTGAAATTCCCCTCGAGGTAAACATCGTTTACATCGACCGGGACACCAGCGAACTCCAGGAAAGAGGGTGGATTGCCGAGGACGAGATCGCTTCCGCTCCCCTGAAAGCATTCTGGGACGGTGTGCGGAAGGAAGGATGGGTGTCGGACGCCCCGTCGCCCACCGTGGGGGGATTTATCTCGATCCTGGCCACCCATCTGGCAACCGACAAGGAGGAATTCCTGGAATCCAGTTTTGCCATTCTAAGCAAGGAATACATGATCCTGAGTCTGCATCTGGGCTATCATTTCACCACCGTTGAAGCCGTGTGCACCCCCGAGCCGAACAAGAACTATATTCGGATGCAACACAAGGGGGGAGGTGCGTCCTTGGACCGAAGAACACGGCGAGTCCAGCTCATCCAGGACCTGCTCTCCCAGATAGGTTTTGAGCACACCGGCAAGGGGGACTTCCTCGATTCCTCGGTGTCCTATCTGGACTCCTTGACCATCCTTCAGACACTGCATCTGCTGGGCCGTATCACCATGGTCACCAAGCAGCTCGACATAGCCCTATCCAACGATGCCATCACCCGGTGGTACTTGGATGACTTCATGAAAAAGCTGGGCTTGAAGCAAGGAAAATAGACAGCCGTGAGCAAGGTTTTCCGTCAAATCCGGGGGCTTGCCAATTTCCTGCTCAACCTCCGCTATCTCGTCGCCATCAGCTCCGCTCTGTTTTTTATCATTCTGGGAATAGCTTTCTTTCTGGTCTATCAGAATGCTGAGATCATGCGCGACCAGATTAACGATGATTTCAATCAGCAGCAGTGGATACTTGCCCGCCAGGCTGCGTCGCAAATCCGCGCCAATCTGGACGACATTCAGGTGGAAGTCGACAGTCTGAGACAACACCTAGAGACGATGACCCCGAAAGTGCGAAACGAGGCCATGCTGGCGGTATTCGAAAGAACCCGCGCCAAAGGCCTGGTTGAGATAGGTCTGGTGGACTCGGGCGGGCGCATTTTAGATGGTCACCGCACGCCGGGCGCCGACCGGACCGACTCAGGGAAGGTGAACAAAGCATGCCGGAAGTCTGGTGTGCCAGCCATGATTCTGGGACCTCTGTGGGCGGGGTCGTCTGGGGAAGACCGACTTACGGTGGCCGGTACCTTTTGCGCTCCAATTTCCCTTGAGCGTCAGCGGGAGCCCATGCTTTTCGCAACCCTGAACGTGTCACAGTTGGTTTCACGCGCCACCGAGGACATTCGCTCGGGCAAGACCGGCTATGCATGGGCAATCGATAGCAATGGAATGTTCCTCTATCATCCCGAAAAAGACTTCATTGGCCGCAATGCCTTCGAGGCACGACAGCAACGGGAGCCGTACATCAGCTTTACTCAGATCAACCGCATCATGAAGGAGCGCATGCTCCTGGGGGAGGAAGGGACGGGCACCTATGTCAGCGGTTGGCACCGAGGCCTTCAGGGACAGATCACCAAGCTGATTGCCTTCACACCCATCAAGAGCGTTGCGCTAGAGCCCAGTCGGCTATGGTCCGTTGCCGTGGTAGCTCCCATCAGCGAGGTCGCCGAGGCAATTCACCGCGTATACCTGCGGCACTTTGCTGCCGAGGCGGCTCTCATCGCGGGCATGTTTGTTTTCGGCCTGCTGGGGGTGATCTACCAGCGGCGGTTGTCGCAAGCTTTGGAAAAGCGGATGGAACAGCAAGAAGAGTACATGTCCAGCATCCTCCAGAACTCCATCGACGCCATCATCTTCATGGACAATGACAACCGTGTGCAGGTGTGGAACCGGGGGGCCGAACTGATCTTTGGGTACCGGTCCGAAGAAATGGTGGGGCAGACCTTTCACCGGCTCATACCGCCCGAAATAGATGCCGACGAAGAACTGCAGCGAATTCGGGAGGTACTCGACACAACAGGGTATGTTAAAGCCTATATCGCTCCACGCATGACTGAGGACGGACGCCGCATCACGATCGACATTTCGCGCACCAATGTCCGCTCTAAGGAAGGGGAGGTCATCGGGAGCACCGTGATCATTAAGGACGTCACGGAAAAAATGCAGCTCGAGCAGCGTATATACAACACTGAGAAGCTGGCATCCATCGGGATCCTGGCTGCAGGTGTGGCCCATGAAATCAACAACCCGCTGGCCCTTATCTTGGGGTTCACCGATCTTCTCCTGGAGCGTTTCCATCCCGGGTCCCCGGAATACGAAGACTTGAGGATCATCGCAGAAAACGGAAACCACGCCAAGAAGATCGTCGAAGACCTGCTCGGGTTTGCGCGGATCACCGAGGGGATGGAAGACACCGTGGACGTCAACCACTGCATCGAACAGGTGGTAAGCATCGTAAAGAATACGCTCATGACGGAGAAAATCAAACTGGTCCTGGAAGTGCATGAGTCCCTGCCTCGTGTATGTGGCGATGCGCGTGAGTTCCAGCAGGTGATTTTCAACCTGGTCAACAACGCGGTGGCAGCCATGCAGCGAAAGGGGGGCACTCTAACACTGGGAGCCCGAGCTGAGAACGGCTGGGTGCATCTGACTGTTGCCGACACAGGATGCGGGATACCCGACAAGATCAAACAACGCATCTTCGACCCTTTTTTTACGACCAAGAAGGGTGGGGAGGGAACAGGTCTCGGCTTGTCCCTCTGCTATGGAATCGTCACCAAGCAGGGGGGGCGGATTAGTTTTGCGAGCGTTTCGTCACAGGACTGTCCTGAGGGGAGGCCTGGCACAACCTTTACAGTCTCGATGCCCGTGTGCGGCAAGGGTGCGTCGGTGGAGAACGAATGAAGCGCGTGGCTAGGAAGAAGTCGGTCCATCCAAGACTGCAGCCAGCCGTTAGGGTGTCAAGCCAGGGTCGAGGTCGTCATCAGGACAGAATTCAAACATGATATCATGTCTCGACTGCGCAACCGACCGTAGAAGCGATAGGAAGGTAATGGGTCAGAAGAAGAAGCTGTGAAAGAATTGCGCCGCCCTTTGGGTGGGGAGGGCGAGGCTCCCGCCGAGCCACGGTGGATTGAGCACTTACGGCGAGGCGGCTCGCCCTCCCGAATTTTTTCACAGCTACTCAGTCACAGGTGGCTATTGGAGGGCTGAGCTTTGCGAAGCCCAAGAAAGGGCGCCGCAATGCGGCCTCGCGGAGCTCAGCCCTCCACCCATAACTGACGCATTACAAAGGGGGAGACGCCGCATGAAGCAACGCATCTTGGCTATCGACGACGAGCTTCACATGCTAAAGCTCCTGGAGCGGATCATTACAGAGAAGACGCCGTACCAGATCCTGACGACGAACAACGTCCTGGAGCTGCCGCGGATTCTTCAGCAAGACCAGTTCGATCTGATCGTCACGGATCTAAAGATGCCCGGCATGGATGGACTCGAGGTCTTGCGCCTGATCAAGGAAAACAAGCGTCCCGAAGAAGTGGTTATCATCACCGCCTTCGGTTCGATGGATTCAGCCCTGGAAGCGCTTTCAGAAGGAGTGTTCGACTACATCACGAAGCCTTTCAAAAAAGAACAGATCATCCTCACGGTGGATAGGGCGATGCGCTGGCAAAAGCTCAAGCGGGAAATGGCCAACTGGGCTGAGATCTTCGACATCGAGCCTTACACAGAAGCGCGGCGCGCTTTCGATTGGGAGTATGTGTGTCGTCTGGCGGATCGCTGCGGGGGGGAGGAGAAGGTCATGGTCGAACGCTCGGGCTTGCCCTCCGCTGTGATCGCGGAAATACGTAAGGAACCCAGAGGTTCACAACAAGCATCGGCGATCGGGGCTGCACCGGCCCCGATGGGCGGAAAGGAGAAGAGGTAATGGAAGCAAAACGAGCTGGAGAAATCATGATTCCCCTCGATCAGTATCCGCACATTCCCTCCTGGTTTACTCTGCGACAGGCCATAGCGGAACTGCGCGCGTCTCAGATCGAAGTCCGGGGCCGCCTGTCGCTCCCCCGGGCTGTTCTGGTTTTCAACAAGGCCTATGAACTCCTCGGCATCGTGCGGCGCCGGGATATCCTGCGCGGCCTGGAGCCCAGCTTCCTGGCGGGAGAATCAGTGGAGTACAAGAGGCGCCTGTTCGACGTGGAGGTTGACGCGAACCTGTCGGACTTCTCTTCCGAGAGGATGATTCGGGAGATCCGTGCCCAGGCGGAGCGTCCGGTGAGCGACGTCATGGTTCCGATTACTACAACAGTGCGATGGGATGATCCCATCACGAAGATCATCTACGAAATTGTGAAGAATGACCTCAGCCTGGTTCCCGTCCTCAAGGACGGGCGGGTGGTCGGGGTTGTCCGTTCGGTGGACCTGCTGAATGAGGTTGCGGAGATCGTGCTCTCCTAACCGAGCTTTGCCGACAGAAGGACTGAAGCCTTGATGGCAAACAAAAGTGAAAACAGTGAAAGGAGGAGGCTCCCTCCCAGGCCTGAGCAAGTGCACCTTGCTCCTGTTGTCAAGCTTGTAGACTGGAAGAGAATTTCCGTCATCATTCTGGGTATCGCACTTTTTACAGTCGTCCACTTCTCTCCTGCTTGGCCCGATGCAGTGGATCCTGCGGGCGGGCATGTCGCTCTCACCCGACAGGCGAAAGGTTCCCTCGCCCTGTACCTGCTAGCCTTCACCTGGTGGGCGGGCGAAGTGGTGCCGATCGGCGTCACCGGCATCGTCATCGGGGTGATCCAGGCTCTGTTCCTCATCCGACCGGCCAAGGTTGCTTTCGCGGACTACCTGGATGTCTCGGTTTGGTTCATTATCGGCTCGCTGGTCGTCGGGATGGTTTTTACCAGAACCGGGCTCACGCAGCGCATGGCATACAGGATGCTGCTGCTTGCCGGCGACCGCACCCGCATCATTTATCTGGGTTGTTGTGCAATGATGGCCGTGATGACTCTCATCATGTCCCATACCGCGGCAGCAGCCTCCATTTTTCCACTTCTGATGGCCGTCCATTCCCTCTACCAGGAGGATGACAAGCCGACGCGTTTCGGTAAAGGGCTTTTCGTTGGCATGGCTTTCGCCGCGGGGGCGGGCAGCATTGTCACGTTGCTTGGGGCAGCCCGCGGCCCAGTAGCAATCGGACTGTTCAAGGACATGACCGGAAAGGGGATCTCGTTCTTCCAGCTGTCCTACTACATGCTCCCTTTAGGATGGGGAATGGTGATCCTGTTGTGGCTTTTTTGCTCAGTTTTCTTCCGGCCTGAGAAAAAGACTATTCCAGGCCTGCACGAACGCGTCAGGGCACTTCACTCCAGGCTGGGGCCGATGAGCCGGAACCAGCGTCTGGCGCTAACGGTGGTTTTGTTTGCAGTCATCGTGCTGAGCCTGCGCTCATTTATTCCTGTGCTCGAGCCGCTGGACGAGAGCGCAATCATTCTTGTTGCTACCGTGCTGTTTTTCCTACTTCGCATCCTGGGACTGAAAGATCTGGAGGAAATGCCTTGGAACATCGTGCTCCTCTTCGGGGGGGCCATGAGCATGGGTTTCTGCCTCTACCAGACCGGTGCCGCCCAATGGCTGGGGGTCAACTGTCTTGTCCTCTTCCACCATACACACTGGCTATTTTTTGCCCTCGGCGTTGCCTTCTTCGTTCTAATGTTGACCAATTTCATCATGAATGTGGTTGCTCTTGCCATCTGTCTGCCGGTGGCTCTGGCCAGCGCAGGCTATCTGGGGGTGGGGCCTGAGGTGATTCTCTTCTCATCATTGGTGGCAGCGGGCATGCCATTTTTGACACTGTTCGGAACGGCCCCCAACGCCATCGCTTATGGCAGCGGGCAGTTCACTTCCGGCGAGTTCTTCGTGGCCGGCTCGCTTGCCAGTCTTCTGCTGCTGGCCGTGCTGGGGTTGTTCGTGTGGGTCATCTGGCCTTTAATGGGAATGCCTGTCCTGGCTCGCTGAAGTAATACTCGATTCTTCGCCAGACTCTGGCTGACTTGACCGTAATGCGACAGTCATAAGTGGGACCGAACAGGTGACCACTGTCACCCCACAGGGCCACATTGTGGCGTCCTTCGCTGGGCTTCGCAGGGCTGAGCCCTCCAAGAGCCATTTGTGACTGACCGAATTCACTTGGCGAATCTGGACGCACATTACCTTTTTGAGGTCGGGAGCCTCAAGCGATGCGATCGAGAAGTGCCGCTTTTGAACTGGTATTGTTAACCGTGCTGATTATGTCTGCTCTCCTGATGTCTTCTGCCTGGCTATCTCTGCGTTGGCAGAAATCCTGCTGGCTGACTGAGGTTCAACGCGGGCTTTCCTTGGCCAGCGACATACTGTAAAGCGACTTGCGTGGCGGGATGATGCAGAACCGCCGCGACCAGATCTCGGGTATCATCGAGCGTGTCAGTCAAGATACTCGAATCCGGCAGATCCGGATCATCAATCACCGCGGCCAAGTCATACTGTCTACAAACACTGAGGGATTCAGCCGACAACTCGATGCAGGAGCGCCAGGGTGCAACATCTGCCACACAGGACCTAAGAAACTGGCAGTGCCTCGCGCTCTCGCTCCGGGGATGCGTACAAACTTGGAAGGCGAGACGATGCATGCTTTCACTCCCATCCTAGCGGAGCCAGGGTGCATTACCCAATCCTGTCATATGAACGAGGCCAACTCCAAGGTGCTTGGCGTTATTGAGGTGAGTCTTTCCTTGCAGGAAATGAATGAGGCCCTGGCTCGAACCCAGCTCAAAATGAGAACAGCGTTCTTAGCCACCATTCTGCTTGGAGGGGGGCTTTTGTGGTTGGCTCTGGCGTTTCGGTTTCAACGTCCCATGAGGGACGTTCTGCACGGTATTCGCCAGGCTGCAAGGGGTAACTTGGGCTACCGCATTCCGATGCGGACCCATGACGATTTCGGTCAGCTGGCGGAATCGTTCAATGCCATGAGCCAGCAACTGGCGGCAGTACAGCAGAAGCTCATCCAGTCCGAGCGGCTGATTTCCATGGGCAAACTGGCTGCCGGAGTGGCGCATGAGATCAACAATCCTCTCACGGGTATTCTCTCCTACGCCGAAGATCTGATGGAGGGCGCCGAGCCTTCCGACCCTCGTCGTAAAGACTGCGAAGTCATCGTGCGCGAGGCATTGCGTTGCCGCCAGATCGTACATAGCCTCCTGGACTTTGCGCGGCAAGGCGAGCCTTCGTTGGTCTCTGCCCATCCGCGCGAGTTAGTTGAAAAGGCACTGGATGTGGTCGTTCGTCAGGCCGCCTTCCGTAACATCCGCTTCCTTCGCGAGGTCGAGGAAGTCTTGCCTGTGGTGGAAGTGGATCCTTTACAG
>JBGPHY010000071.1:0-14437 GCA_041484625.1 Terriglobia bacterium
AGTCGCCAATACGTCGATCGGCAAGCTGCGAGATCGGAGGGATGTTCCCTGCGGACAAACTGCCAGCACACAGTCAGGCTTTTTGGCTTCGGCTCCCTGGGGATCCGAGACGCCCAGCAGGGTGGCCAAGACATCTGTGCCTAGATCATCCAGCAAGACGGCCTGCCAGCCCAGGGCGGCAGCCGCAAGACTCACTGCGGCCATCGCATGGCCTGCATCGTGCTGACAGTAACGATAGGCCCGTTCACCATATTTCCAGGCCTCCCGCCAATGCACCGACGTTAGACCGACCAGGAGCAGTGGTTCTGGAAGCCCTCTGGTCAAGGCTTGCCAGGTCTCCAAAGAAAACTCAGCGCGCTGTTCCAGCGCATGCTCGGCGGGTGCGTAATGACAGACCATTGGGATCGCGCACAGTCCAGCGGTTGGCCCACAGACTAGATAGCCTTCAGTGGGATGGAGATTGCCGCTGGAGGGATTGATCCGCAGCGCCCAGGATGTGTCCCCGGCCTGTTTCCACGCCGAAAGAGCCAGGCTGTCAGAGAAAAGCTGCGACACGCTGCGATAAGTGAAGGGTTGGGGGAGCACCTGGCCCTCTACGAATGCCGTGCCATACAGAGGTTCCAGGCTGGGTGGAATAGGCTCCAGAGCGATCAGCGGTGCGCCCTCATATCGCCGAAAGGGATTGGGCTGCGTGGCCCAGTCCATCTGGTGTGGCCCGCGCGCATAAGCATGAAAGTGGTGTTTCGTTGCCTGATGGTAGGCGATCACTTGCGTGACTGTGTCAGACATAGGTGATTGATGTTGACCCATTTGCAGCCTGTGCGGGTACATGGATTAAGGCTCAATGGAGGAGCGCTTGTTTGGTGCCATGGAAATGAGAAGGAGACAGTCAATCATTGAAAATGAAGCTCCTCCCGTTACTCCGAATCTCAGAGCGTTCTGCCTAAACGCGAGATGACTTCAAGGCATGCGCGCGTCACGTGGTATGGGGCTTTCCAGGGACCAGCTTTCTCGTCCTCGATTCGTCCGTCGCTGGACATCGAGGTATACCACTCTCCATATTCGTGGTCGGCAAAATGGTCCATGATGAACTGTGCCTCCAGCTCGAATGCCTGCCAATACTTCGGGTGGCCGCTGAGTCGGTAAGCGTTCAGGAATGCAACCAATGCCTCTGCCTGCTGCCACCATCCCATATCCTTATTCGTCGCCGGCCCCGATGCAGGGCCTGTACGGTACACTCCCCCGTGCTCTTTGTCGAATCCGTCCCGGAGAACATGATCCACCAGTGCCAGGCTGGCCCGTCGGATAGCAGGATCCTGATTCCGCCCCACCCGTTCGGCCGCCTGTACCAAGAGCCAGCTTGCCTCCAGATCGAGCCCGTACTCGCAATCCTTCGAGTCACCGCCCCGGTCCGCAATCCTCCAATCGTCGGTAAAATAGAATCTGCCGTAGCCCTGCTCGGCATCAACGATCTTATTCACAAACAAATCCAGCAATTCCTGCAAGCGTGAACGGACGCGAGTGTCACCCGTGACGTCATAAAGCGTGGCGAAAGCCTCCACCAGGCCCAAATGCCAGTCGTAGGACTTTCGTCCAAATGAACCGGATGCATTCGGCCCCGGTTCATAATCCTTAAGCCATTGCCAGTCGGCCGTGAAGGCGATGCGATAACCCCCGTACTCGTTATCGTGGGCATGGCGATCGATGATCTCGAATAGGTCCAATGCTTCACGACCAGCCGCTGCATCGTTGAAGGCCAGCGCATATTCTGCAAGCCCCTCCATCACATAAGACATGGGGTTCAACTGCTTCGTCGAGTCGATCACACGTCCTTCGCGGCTGACCGAAAAATAATAGCCCCCCCGCTCTTTGTCCCACATTTTCTCCCGCAGGAAGTTCAGGCATAGGGTGGCCATTTTTTGATAGGCGGGGTCAGGATAGCGGCGGTAAGCCTCAGCAAAGGACCAAAGAGTGCGGGATACCAGCACGACAGACTTGTCACCCGGTGGAACTGGCTTACCCTTCCGGTCCAGGCGCCCGATGACTCCGCCGTATTGGCGATCCACTGCATGATCAATCCAAAACTGTCGGTTATGCTTGAGGTTCTCCCGAAAGGTCACCAACCAATCGTGTGCTGCTTCGGCTTTTTTCAACTCTTCTGCGAGTGCAGAAAGTGGATGTAAGATGACTAACGAAATTACAAAGAATTTGGTGAGCAGTTGTAAAGCCCTGAGACTGAATCTCATGATTTACTCCAAAGGTTGAGACTGGGGCTCCCTGACCGTTGAGTGGGGAGGTCCCCGTTGTTGAAGTGCAGGATCAATCTCGCTCGGCCAGATCATTTGAATCCAGTGAGGAGGCGCATCTTGTGCCTCTCCCATTCTAATCCACCGCTATTGATCCCACCGGCTTGCCACCGGGACGGGTCTAACAATACCAGACGGCGGTTCCCGGTACAACGTGCACGATGAGGATCTGAGCAGAAATTGAGACGGTCAGGGAGCTGGCTATCAAGGTCGTGTGCTCCTTGAGCCTGAGGTGGCCTGTGCACAGCAGGGGCTCAGGTGCTGGATTGACCAGAATAATCGCCGGGACTTTCTTTTAGGCCTGAGGTTTTTTCGAAACGGAGTAAAGGTAGTGGCTCACATTGCCCTCATTTCCCCTCCAACTTTTGCTGACAAGATATCCTCTAAAGCGATATGGTTCAATGTGGGTACAAGCACCGATGCCAGGCAAATGAATGCAGGGCAAGCCCACGCCCGTTTCGTGTTGAAGGGGAGTTCTGCGGTCCAATCATTTCACTTCAGGGAGGCTTCGATGATCTTCCGGGTTGTTGTCAACCTAAAGGCTGCATTCCGCTTGCTTCTACTCCTTTTGTTTTGGGCCAGCCTGGCACAAGCCCAAACCAATACTTCCCAAGTTGGGGATATTCTGAGCGAGGAGATTCAATCACCCCAGGTTTCCTTATTTCAATTGCGCCAGTATCTCCTGCAGCGTGTTGCCAAGCCGCCTGCTCCTGTCTCGGCCCAGCAATGGACAATGGAATCCAAGCGCTTGCGGGAGCATTTGTTGAGGGATGTTGTCTTTCATGGATGGCCGAAGGATTGGGTTGACGCACCTCCGAAATTTGAAGACGCGGGATTTGTTGAGTCCGGAAGAGGCTACCGGATACGCAAGCTTCGTTACGAAATCGTGCCGGGCTTTCAAGCGAGCGCCATCTTATATGAGCCCGAGAACCTCTCCGGCAAGATTCCGGCAATCTTAAACCTCAATGGGCACGTGGGTGCCCCGGGAAAATCAGTTGAGTACAAGCAGAAACGCTGCATCAACTTTGCCAAGCGGGGCATGTTGGCCTTGAACCTGGAATGGCTGGCCTTTGGGGAACTGGCCAACAAGGAAAATGAACATTGGTTCGGAGCTCATTTGGATTTGGTGGGTGCCAACGAATTGGGATTGTTTATGTTGGTTATGCGAAAAGGGCTCGACTACCTTTACGATCATCCCCATGTCGATCGCAGTCGATTGGGAGTGACGGGTCTATCGGGCGGGGGGTGGCAAACCATTGTGTTGAGCGCCCTGGACGAGAGGGTTGCGGTTTCCATCCCTGTAGCGGGGTTCTCTTCGCTGGTGCCAAGAATCGAGGCTCGATGGTTTGGTGATCTGGGTGATTTGGAACAGTCCGCCACAGACTCCCTGGACGGGCAGGATTTCACGCATTTGGCAGCCATGCTGGCCCCGCGTCCCACATTGCTGATCTATAACGCCGAGGATGATTGTTGTTTCCGCGCCCCGCTGGTGAAACCTTTGATTTTCGATGCCATCAAACCGATCTTCAGGTTGTATGGCAAAGAAGAGGCTTTGGGCTGGCACGAAAATCGTGATCCCGGCACCCACAATTACCAGTTGGATAACCGTCTTCAGGCTTATCGATTCTTCAGCAGGAACTTCAATTTGCCGGTCATCGAAAACGAGATTCCATCCGACTCGGAAATCAAAAGCTACGATGAGCTCAGGGTGGGGCTGCCCCAGGACAATCTGACCATCCTGGGGCTGGCTCGCCAACTGGCGGGTAGCATCACCCGCCAGCCGATCCCCGCAGATGCAGTTGCCCGGAGGGCCTGGGCAATTAATGAAAGGACAAAACTCAACCGAGTGGTACGCTACCAGCCGGTCAGGATTGAGCGAGCCTGGACTGTTGCCAATACCAAGAACAAGGGTCTGGAATCAAAGTCCTACCTTTTCTCAATGAACAACGGATTGAGTGCCAACGCCGTCTGGCTCAAGGCGCTCAACACTCCTGACAATGCCGCAGTGACTCTCATTGTCAACGATAAGGGCAAGAAGGCTGCGGGTGCTGAAGTGGCAGACCGGATCAATCGAGGCGAACAGGTCCTGGCAGTTGACCTTCTTTTTACCGGCGATGCCTGGCGCGAAGTCAATTCCTTTGAATTCCAGCAGATATTGCACGCTACGGGTGACCGCGCCATCGGCCTGGAAGCAGCTCAGATGCTGGAAATCGCCCGATGGATGAAAGATCAATCCAATGCCTCCCGGGTGCGGGTTGAAAGCTGCGGCGTCCGGAATCAGGTGGTCGCCATTGTTGCGTCTGCGTTGGAACCCGGCTTGTTTGCCGAAATTGTCATACGCGATGGGATGGCAAGTTTGAGTTATCTCTTGGAGAAGCCCATGGAATACCACGAGGCAGCAGAGCTGTTTTGCCTGGATCTTTACAAGGAATTTGATTTGGACCGGCTGGAAGCAATAGCCTCACCAGTGAGATTTTCCCTTGGACCGTATGGGAGATTGACGAACTAATGAAAAATTATATTTCGCGTCGTCACCTATTATTGGGATTGGCAAGTGCTGGAGTTTCCGGTGCCCTGGCGGCCCGACCGCTGGAGGAGGGTCTCCGCTCCAATTCTACAGCCGATTTTTCCGTGCTTCGCTTTGACCCCCAACGAGACGGGGTCCAATTGGACACTGACTCAATTCAAGCGGCCATCGATGCCTGCTCACTGGCCGGCGGCGGCACAGTTCATTTTCCCCCTGGTCGGTATTTATCCGGGGCGCTGTTTCTGAGAAGTCATGTCCACCTCCACTTAGAAGCAGGATCCATTCTATTGGGAAGCAAAAACCTTCAGGATTATCCTATTACCACTCCTGCCGTCAGATCCTATGCAGACAACTACTGCGACAAAAGCCTGTTGTACGGAGAGAACCTGGAAGATGTGGGCTTGGAAGGGCAGGGGATGATTGACGGGCAGGGGGCCGGCTTTTCAGACCCCTACAAGAATCGTCCATTTCTGATTCGCATGGTGAACTGTCGAAATATATCGGTGTCGGATCTTGCCTTGGCCGACTCACCGATGTGGGTTCAGCACTATCTGGCCTGTCGCGACCTCTATATCCACGGGATCCGGGTGCGGAGCCGTGTCAGACCCAATAACGATGGGATTGATATAGATGGTTGCGAAAATGTCCGCATCTCGGACTGCGATATCCTGTGCGGGGATGATGCCATCGTGCTGAAGAGCACTTCGGGTCATGCCTGCAAAAATGTGGTCATTGCTAATTGCACGTTGAGCACGCTCTGCAATGCTTTGAAGATCGGGACTGAAACCAGCGGTTTATTTGAAAATATCGCTATCAGTAACTGCGTCATCTACGATACGGATTTGGCTGGGATTGCTCTTTTGATCGTCGACGGGGGGCGGTTGGATCAAGTCAACATTTCCAACCTCACCATGAACAAAGTCGGCACGCCCATTTTCATTCGTTTGGGCGATCGTGGCCGCCCCGTTCAGGCCGGAGGAAGTCACCTCCCGGTTGGGAAGCTACAGAACGTCTTGATTTCCAATATTCAGGCGGAAGCAGCTGGCCCTGTGGGCAGCGCGATTTCAGGAATACCTGGCAGCTTGCTGGAACAAATCACGCTGGAGAACATTCGAATACAATACCGCGGAGGTGGGAAACTGCCGGAGGTGAAGCGGGAGGTTCCTGAATTGCCGTCGGAATACCCGGAGTATGACATGTTCGGTCGGCTTCCGGCTTTTGGGCTTTATTGCCGCCACGTAAGAAATCTTCACCTGCACAATGTGAACCTGACCTTTGGTGAGCCGGATGAGCGGTGTGGCATATTTTGTGAAGACATTCAGGAATTGGAAATTGGCCGTGCCGAGTTGGAGGCGCTTCCAAGCGGAGCGCCGCCCATCTGGCTGCGTCAAGTGAAACGCGCCTTTCTCCATGGTTGTCGGACCTTGGATCCGATTGAAACCTATCTGCACGTTGAAGGGAGCCGGACCGAAGGAATTAGCATGCGGGGAAACGACTTGCGGCTAGCTCAACATGCCATAACGGTCGAGGATGATGTCTCTCGCGAGGAAATTTTTCTGGAGGGCGATGTCTTTAGGAAAGAGAACAACCCTTGAACTTGCTTTCCTACTATTTTGTTGGCGGAGTTCCCATTGGATTCCATTGCGAGATACCACCACGCGGATCGATTCACAGTCCAGCCGCTTACAACATTGCTCAAATGCCAAGGAGTGAATTATGAAAACTACCTGTTGGAGGCTTCTAAACCTCCTGATTTTGGTGGGATGCACCTCAAACCAGAGCATGGAGCGATAAGCCCGCTAATGTTTGAGAGGTCATCATGAATTTCATCGATTTGCGCAGCGACACCGTTACCCAACCTACACCCGCTATGCGGGAGGCCATGTACCGGGCCGAGTTGGGGGACGACGTACTGAGGGAAGATCCCACCGTGAACCGGCTGGAGGAACGGGCCGCTGCCCTCTTGGGCAAGGAGGCCGCCCTCTTTGTGGCCAGCGGGACCATGGGCAACTTGGTGGCGCTTCTGACCCACTGTTGGATTTCAGATCAAGACATCGTGACTGCTTTGGATGGAGCCAGGGGAATTCTACATTGATGCCCGAATCTGAAAGCATTCCGGGCCTTCGATCTCCTCTGATAAAGGGACACGGGGTTTTTCGGGCGGGCAGGCTGTCAGTGGTACTGGAGCAAGGTCAACAATTTCCGGTCTAGTTTGTGGCCGTGCCATTCTTCGTAGGCGACATCATCCCGGCCGGAATCGAGCACCCCGAAAGAGCCTCGGAAGTTCCACAAGGCCCAGCCGATGGAGTGTATTTTCAAGACATCAAGCACATCGCACATCCATCGGAGAAAAGCGTCATGGGGAGTCTTGTTGAAGGCACCAGCCTCTCCGCAATGGACACCCACTCCCTGGCGAACCAGCCAACCCCAGGGTTCGTAGCTTTTTTCTAAGGTGTCACGGCTGACCAAACCGGAACCATCCCGCTTCACGGCTGGCCACCATGGCGGCGGGAAGTCCCCCCGCTTGTCCACCCAACTCGCCCGGAAATGGCTGACTTCGGCCGGCAGATAGGCGTGAACGCTTTGCGCTACTTGGGTCGGCATCATTTCGTAGACGACTTCGTTCCCCACGCTCAGCCCATCAACGATGATGAGGCGGTCCGGAGTGACTTCCCGGATCTTTTCGGCGGCCCGGGTCATTACCCGCCGGTAGTCTTCACGCGTCATGTAACCCTGCCGCGGTTCGGGAGCCTCGTTGACCAGGTTAAAGCTGAGATCATTGGGGGGAATGTCCCGATACCGTTTGGAAAATACTTCCCAATGTAGAACGAAGGCGTCCTTGGCCTCGCGGTCGCGCCAGAGAAGAAAGGGCTCAAGTTCCGAGCCATTGATACAATAGCCCGGGGCGCGATGGAAATTAAGGCTCACGTGCAGTCCGTGCTTGCGACCCAAATCGACGATCCTGTCGATGCCGGCTAAGCCACTTTCCTTGATTTTTAGAATCTCTCGCGGGTTGGGGCGACCTGTCGTTCGCCAAGCGGAGTCTACCCGGAACCAGTAGTCCAGGGGAATCCGCACAAAGTCGAAGCCAAGGTCGGCAACCATCTGAAAATCATCTTCCGGAATTTCCACAGAGCCTTCCGTTGTGCGCCGGGCCTGGAAGAAGTAGAGCAAATTGAAACCTCGCCAGCGCGGCAAGGCATTCTTGGGGGTTGCCAGAGCGGGCACCGCCGCAGCCAATGCGGCGGCCCCCATCCCGGTTGTCATCAGGAACTCTCTCCTGGAAGTGGATTGGCCCATGAGTGAATCCTCCCCTGATAGACGTGGCCTTTCCTTAGCTCAATGACCAGCCGTTGCGGTACTCCTGTTGGAGAAACTCTTCCGCTTCCGGAGCATTGGGAATGCGAAGGTTTTTTGTGTCCCACTCGATTTTCCTGCCGGCACGGTAGGCCAGGTTTCCGAGGTGATTCGCTTCGGTCAGAAGTCCGGAATATCCGAAGTGGCAAGTCGTGGGCGCTCCCGTTTTACAGGCGTTGATCCACTCCTCATGGTGACCTATCGACGGCGGAATCGCCTGAGGCGGCCGCTCAAAGTTGACAAACTCCTTCTCCGGAAGCAGCATGTGTTTACCGTAGTCTGATAGGAGCATCCCTTTCCTGCCGATGAACAGGACACCATTGCTCCACTGGGGAATGCCATTTTCTCTCCAGATCTCCGGCTTTAAGCTTCCCTGGTACCAGGTCAGAGACAAGGGAGGAAGGTCGCCGCGCGGGCCGTAGGTGTATTTCGCGCTCATGGAAGCAGGCGCAATCTCCGGATACAGTGACGGTCCACTGGCTTCTACAGTCAGTGAAGCATCCAGTTTGAGAGCCCAGAAAGGAAGATCGATCCAGTGGCTGCCAAGATCAGACATCGTCCCATTGCCGAAGTCCCACCACCGGTACCATTTGGGCCCCGGGAGGTAGACCTCGTGATAGGGACGGTAAGGGGCCGGGCCTATCCAGAGATCCCAATCGAGGTCCTCGGGAACCGGCATAGCCTCCTTGGGCCGGTTCTGTACAAACACAATGTCCTTGTTGGCTTTGGCCTCCTCTTCAGTCTGCCACCCCCAGGCCCGAGACACCCACACGTGCACTTCGCTCACCGGCCCGATGGCACCTGCCTGGATGAGTTCCACGACTCGGCGATAGTTGTCGCCGGCATGAATCTGCGTGCCCATCTGTGTCGCAACTCCTGCTTCTTTGGCCGCGCCAATAACCGTCCTTGCCTCGCGCACATAATGGGTGAGTGGTTTCTCGCAATAGACATGCTTCTTCATCTTGAGGGCCGGCAAGATTGCCACCGCATGAGAATGCTCGGTCGTACTCACCACCACAGCGTCAATATCATCTGCCTTGGCGTACAAATTCCGAAAATCCTTGTAGGTGCGGGCTTGGGGAAATTTCTGGGCAGCCTTGGCCAGGGCCGATCTGTTCACATCACACAGAGCCACGACGTTCTCCGAAGCCATCTTGGCGAGATTGTCCGCTCCACGTCCACCTGCGCCGATGATTGCAATATTTAACTTGGAATTGGGCGAGCGAGAGCTGACGATTGAGGGGAATCCAAGCAAGACTCCTCCGGCCAGGGCACTGTCGTGAATAAATCGCCTGCGGCCGAGGTTGGTCCCGGGGGTAAATCGATTTTGTGTCGTCATAATAAAGCGATCCTAGGCGAACGATGCATCTGAGTCAAGATTTCGATTGGGCTGCTAGTTAACTCAATGTAAAGGGGTTTTTACTTCGATTTAACAGGGGAGGTGTAACCTGGTTGGGGTAAGAGGCGTCCAAACCGAACTCATCCTCATTATCCGCAGACATGCATTCTTGGATTGAGTCAATCCAGAGAGGTGCATACGAGATGCTTCCGAAACCGGTCCACAGAGACGACCTCACCTGGGCTGCCATCGGAGCCCTTCTCAAACACACTCCCGCACGGGTGATGCGAGCCGCCGGTTAACTGAGGGATCTTAAGTGGCCAGCTATTCGGGCACGAGTTTCACCTCGGCTTCGAACTTACGGTACCGCTTAAACTCGATGACGTTCTGGGCCTGGTGGTTGACCGACCTTTCCACAAGTAACATCTCAGCTCGGACCGGAAGCCAGCACTTGCGCCCAGCAATGTCCTGAATGTCATAGTCGATGGTCGTCTCGGCTCGAGAGACGGGAAAACTCTCAGGGATATTAATGGCTTTCTCCTCCAGTCGAACAACGTTGAAGGACTCGGGATCGACCCAGCATCGTCCTCGGTATGCTGTTACAATCGTCTGCTCGTTGTTGTAAGTGATAGTGCTGCCCGAGGTCTCCCTGGGAACCTGGTAACTAATCCGGACGGTGTCGTGGCCATTGGTCTGATCGACTCCTTCCAGGCGGAAGGCTGCGTTGCTCTGCGGATCAAACAGCATCCGCAAAGAAGAACCGAACTCTCCGGTTGACCAGGAACCTTTCAAGCTCTCCAGAGTGGCCTTTGCGGCTGGTTGGTTCGCCACGGAAATGATCTGGTATTTCTCTTTCTTCTCAAAGTAGGTCAAGTCAGCCACAAAGTTATCCACTCGTCGCCAGCCTCCGGGAGACATTCGCTCGGAACGCGTGGTAATCTGGGTGCAGATGAAATTGGGGAGGTCGTCGGTGTAGGCGAGGGCCTTGGCGCGAGCCGCTTCGAGAAATTGAGGCCAGGTCTGCTCGTCAGGAGTCTTCGATGGGGAAGGGGCAGGAGGCGAAAGTGCTGCCGCGCCAGGAAGAGGAAGTCCAGCCTCCGAGGTCTTAGAGGGTGCGGGGGCCAGAGCTTTACCCGGATCTTTGAGTTTCTTGAGGACTTGAGCGATGGCAGAGTCTGCCTGGAGACTCTCCAGCTTCCGCAAGAAAGAATCAGAAACCGCAAAGGCCAATCCGCGTTGATGAATGAGCTCTAACACTCGACTTGAGGAGATTTCCCCTAGATGGCAGGAGGTTGCCAAAGCCAGGACGTCTTGTTCACTGAGCGGAGCTTTTCGGGTTTCTTGGGAAATTCCCGGCCTGGCAAAGACTGCAAAGAGAAGAAGGACGATAACCAGGTAACGCCCGAAGGCTTGGTAGTCCTCTCTCATTCGGGCTTCCCTGGTTTCTTTCGAGTCAGCTTTTCTAGAGGGGACAGTCGATTGTGAAACTCCTTCTTACCGATGGCCATGATAACCCCCGTGATGGTAGTAGCGAGAATGCGAATAGAAGACGAAGCTCGGGCCGAAGAAATATGGAGAATAGTAACCACCGTAATAGTATGGCGGATAGTAACCGCCGTAGTAATAGGCGGGTGGAGGCGGCTCTGGGGACGGACCCCTTTGAACTAATCTCGTCTGCTCGTAGTCTTCCTGCCGAACAGGTTGAAAGGCTTGCTCCGAAGACCCGACCGAGATAGTGATGGGCGTCTCGAGCCGGAAGGTGAGCTGATCTTCGGGATAAATCTCGGTTGGCTTGCCTCGTGTGACGAGGACGCCAACCGTCGAAGCGGCAGCTCCGGCTATGGCTCCGATTCCTGCTCCGAATCCTCCATCGGCTATCGCACCGATCGACGCGCCAATAGCCGTGGCGGTCCCGACCGCTTCTATGTCCCGGCCCTCGGAGGTGCCGCCCCGCCGCACCGCCAGAACTGTTTTCATCTGGACCTGCCGGCCGTCTGCAAGACTCAGCTCGCTGAGCTCCAGACCGAGACTCGAAGTCCCTTTTACTCGCCCGGCCTTTGCCGCTGAAGCAACCACACCTCCTATGGTCTGGCCGCGGCGGGCAACCACTCGTCCATTTGCGACTAGCGGTTGAGCCAGCGTTGCAGTGAAGGCATCGCCCGGCAGGTTGCGGTCACTCGAGAGCGGCTGATCCACTCGAACTGTAACCCAGCCACCGGCGGGTTTGGGGTGTGTTGGGGGGGGGGGTGGGGGGTCTGCGGGGGATGGTTCTCCGAATGTGTGCCATTCGCCGGACGTCGGCTCGCTTGAGGGGCTGGGTTCTTGCGCATATCCCGGCATTGCCCCGCCTACCAAGAATGCCAACAACATGGTCAGAGTCCATTTCAGTAGAATTCGCATGATTCCACCTCCTAGGGTACGACCCTTCAGGAAAGCATGTTCGATGCCAACTTTAAGTGCATTAGATTCTCCTCCCAGGAGAGTGGGAACTGGCTGAATACAGCCACGGTGGCTATTATCAGCCACCACTCCTTACATGAGCTCTGAAATCTTCAGCGCTCACATGGCTTACGAACTGACCTTGAGGTTATCGGTGACGGAAAACACACCGGCAACCGTGTTAGCCTCAATGTTGGCAATAATCTTGTCCATCGAACGCATGACGACACCGTACAGAGTCACATGGCCGTTTTTGACGACAATGCGGATAGGCGGAACGGGTTGAATTGCGTAGACCTTCATTGCCGTGTCGCCGTAGATCCTCCGATAGACACTCAAACGAATGCGGTCATCATTGAGTGAGAGAGGCAAGACCTCCACATGGTTGATGACCTGGCCGACTCCTTTGATCCTTTCGACGGCTCTCTGGGCGTCAATCGCCAAGATCGGCCGCGCCACCTGTCCAGACAGTTCCACTTTGTCGCCGACAACCTTGAATTCCAGGTTGTCGAAGACTCTGTAATAGGGAAGCATGACAAGCTCATGCCGTACGGAATCTTCCAGTGGCGACAGCGTTGGCGTCGGAACACTCTTTTCGTGAGTGGGGTTGGTGGTCTGTTTCGCTTGTGCCCGATCAGCCCAAGGCGCAAGAGTCAGACCCCAGGCTAGGGCTAAACCGCTTACCCAATGTATCGTTTGGTTCTTCATGGTTCCTCCTTATTCAAAAGCAATCAATCCGCCTCTTACCAGCTACCTCCAACGACCCTGCAAGAAGAATCACGGGCAACCCCGGCCGTTGGACTCACATTCGTCCTCAACAACGTCCCTCAGGCCTGCCAGGTTGCGGGATGCTGGCCATCCCCCCTTGCAGCAACCGCTCTCTTAATTGGATTCAGTGAAAGGATTCGGGGTTGGCCATGGAAATTTGAGCGGACTTTAAAGGGACCCTACCTTATAATTGCCCTGGCAAGACAGGAAATCTCTCATATTATCGCTGAGCCCTGTCAAGTCAGGTTCGCCCCTTAAAACCCTTCATAAAGGAGAATTCATGAAACGCCGTGATTTCATCTCAAGTATGACCCTGGGCCCCATTACTGGATTGTTTTTGTACCGTGACGTTCTGCAGGCCGGTGGCTCCGCTGGGCCCGCTCCAGCCGACAAACTCAGTCGTATCGTCGTCTCGACCTGGACCTTTCACAATTATTTCACGGCGACGCGCGAGCCGGAGTTCAAGCTTCCGGGCGACATGCTTAAATTGCTCGACTTTCCAAGAATGGTTGTTGACAGATACAAAGTACACAACCTGGAAATCTGCGCACCCCACTTCGACTCGACCGAGAGTGGATACCTGAAGACACTCAAGGCCCGCCTCGATGAGGTCGGTTCCAAAGTTGTGAATATGCCCGTCGACATCAAAGAACTGTGGGAAAAGGGAGGGCTGTCTGACCCGGACAAAAAGGTCCGCGACAATGCAATCAAGGGCGCCAAGAAGTGGATCGACGTAGCAGTGGAGATCCGATGCGGATCTGTACGGTGTGACCCCGGGAAAATGGACCCCAAGAATCTTGCTCCGACGATAGACTCTTACAAGCAGCTCTCGGAATACGGCAGATCCAAAGGCGTGCATGTGATCATTGAAAACCATGGAGGACTCGGTTCGGAGCACCCCGAGGAACTGGTGGCGCTCTTTAAAGGAGTTGGCGGCGAGCATGTCGGCGCGCTACCCGATTTCTTCAATTTTCCGAATGAAGCTATCAGGATGAAAGGGCTGGAACTCCTCTTCCCACATGCGCGCGTCGTCTGCCACGCGAAGGGGATGGAATTCGATGCTGCCGGCAACGAGACTCAGTATAACTTCTCGAAGTGTATCGAAATATCAAAGAAGGCGGGATTCAAAGGGGTTTATTCGATTGAGTTCGAAGGACCGGGCGATCCCTACGCCGGGTGTCAGAAAGTGCTCAACAACCTACTCAAGGATCTTTAGAAAAAAACTCAAAGGCCACCAAGGGTCTTCAATATTTTGGAGGCTCAGGCAGAATTCCTGTCTTTCAAGGCCATTGGCGAACACTCAGTAAAGGAGGCAAGAAATGGCACGGGAGGCAAATTTCAATCGCCGTGAATTCCTGGGCTGTGCAGCCACTTCTCTGGCTTTTACTATCGTTCCGAGACATGTGCTGGGAGGTCCAGGATACGTCGCTCCGAGCGATAAAATTACTTTAGCCTACATCGGTTGCGGCACTCAAGGATTGAGGGAAATGCTGAGAGTAGTCGCGAATGCTGAGGTACAAATCGTGGCTGTCTGCGATCCCGAAAAAGATAACACAAACTACGTAGACTGGTCTTCCAATGACCTTCGAGACAGCATCCGGGAAGTCTTGGAGAATCCGAGCTGGGGAGAAGGAGTCAAAGGGATCAGGGCCGGCCGAGAAGTGGGACGTGAGATAGTAGAGACTTACTATGCAAAAAAGA
>JBGPHY010000072.1:0-14158 GCA_041484625.1 Terriglobia bacterium
CCAGGTTATCCATGGAAACTGAAATGGCCTGTATCTCTCCCGTTCGCGCCACCTTCCCCAAGAAACTCCGATCCAGGCTCTTGCGCAATCCACCAGGAATCATCCCGGTGAACTCACCGGCTTGTGACTTCAGCACCACATCGTTAAATTGGTAGTCAATCTGGAAAACCGCGACGTGCCTATATCCTAGCGCAAAGTGAATTGACTCTGCAGCCACCTTGTAGATCTCATCCTGGTCAAGCGCCGACAGGACCACGCGCCCGATTTCGTTGAAGAGATTCAACCGGCGAGTCAACTCCCCTTCCAGTGTGCCAAGCTCAGTGGCTGGAGAAGCCTCGTATTTGGAATTGGTGACGGGGTTTTGATCCATGCTTCTTCAAATCCTCAACGGAAGATCGTTCTCTGCCAAACCACAGTCCCACTCCCGCTTCCGCACCGCGAGTTGGAACCCACCGAACTCTGGATGGGTCAAATCCCCCCGCTAGTGCTCATGGCTGGGTGACTCGACCGATAGTATATGTGACCCCTGTGCAGAATTCAACACCAGGCAGACCCTGCAGTCAATCTTCCACCTCTTTCGACAAAAAAGTTTCCAGCCTATCCTGCTTATCGGCATCGGAAAGCTTGTTGACCTCCAATTTCACCAGGATTTCTGTCCCCCAAGGTTGTTTGATTCGCAGAATGTTTCCGGCCCGTTCAACGGTGAGTACTGCTTCATTATCCCCCCGGAGCAAACTCCGGGCTTTTAACCAATCTTCCGGGGTCACGAGGCGGAAATCATTGACGGCTAACAGTCGATCTCCAACTTGCACCTGGAGCCGACCAAAAGTTCCGCCCGGGACTATCTGTCGAACCCGAAATGCCTCGGAAAGAATAAGGTCGAGCTTGGGAATCTCCACTTTGACCAGGAACAGACCGTAGGGTTTCAATAGCTCCGGAAAACGTATCTCCTCTGTATGACCCTGCCAGAGTTGCCGGATATATCGGTATTCCTTCTCAGCGTATGAACGCTTCAATAATTCGTCCTCGATCTTCGCGGCATCACGAGACCCATCGGACAATGTCTTCAGAAGGTCAAAAAGGGCATTATTTCCCTTTCTGTTGAAGGTCAGCGACAGGTCGGTCAAGAATTGGACCGAGATTCTGCGTTGCAGGATCGCGGAAACATCCGCTATTGCCCCGCCCGATGAATCCGGAGGAGCAATATGGCGGGATCGAGGAGGGTTGATGAAAGTCCGGAAGCCCTGAGCCATCTGATCCAGGAAGGTCGTAGGGAGAACCGCACCGGTCTTAAGGAGGGTCTTCCAAACCAGGTACTGCCGCAACGGTTCCAGGGATTCGGGAATCGGGCTCACCCCAAACACGGGCAGAAAGCAAGGAACTAGACCTTCTGCGATCCTGCGCTTCACTAGTCGGAGTGTCTCTTCCTCGCCTCCCTTCCTCGGAGGAGCCACCACCGTCATCAAGCCCTCCCCTCGAATTGGTTCGGCTCGTGTTTTCGTTACTCCAGCCCAGTCAGCAAGGAAGAAAACGAGGGAGGGCTGAGCCTGCCACTCCCGACTGGATTTTCCTAGATAGTGGATCTGTCGCTTCAGCTCCCGCAGGGTCCTGTCCGCTTCCACTGGCCAGTCCTTTTCGAGCGCCAGGACCATCGGCACACTATTGATGGTGATCTTGCGCTCGGTGGCCTTCCCGAGATAGAAGAAGGTTTCCGCGTTGGAATCAATTTCAAAATCCTCCTCCTTATCCTGAATGGCCTGGGAAACTACCTTCCAGGACGGAGGCAACAGAAACGATACAGAGATATGGGCCCTCCCCGACTCAAAGGAAGGCAAAAGCTCGCGGACACTGAGTACCGCCCTGGAATCATCCAGGTGCACCCGTTCTAGATGATCAGCAGCACTACGCAGGCTGATCTGATAAGAGAGATCGATTGCTTCGCTGTTGATCGTTTCAATAGACCAACTTCCCCCGTTTTCAACATGTTCCATCAGCTCTCCACTTGAATCCCTGACTTCAAAATGCAAGATCCTGGGGGCCTGCTGTTCGGGTTTAAGGGGCGTGGAAGCGAAACGAAGAGTCGTGGAACCCTCAGGGAGTCCCTGTATCCGGGCCTTGACGGAAATGAGTTTCCTTTCGGGATGACGGATGTCAAATTGACTCCGAACCTTCAGGTCCTCCGCGTAACCCCAGGGGAGGAAAGAAAGCCCGGCTAAAACGAGAAACCAGAAGATGGAAAGATTATATTGCAGGAAGAACTTCAGACCCGGGATGTTGCTCCCGTGTGGTCTCATCCACACGATCTCAAGCAACAGGTCGACAACCATCGATCACCCGCGGAAAGGGAATCGGGAGTAAATGCAGAGGTGGTAATCGCTCATTCAGGTTACCACCCAATTTTGGACCGGGCCCAAGAATTGGATGCCAATCTTAATCTTCCTGTCGCTATCGTCGATCCAAATACCTTTGACCACAGCTTCACTCTTGAATTTTCCTTAGGAGCCGATGATGGTGACAGTGGTTCCAATGGCCAGCTTCCGGGCAACAATTAGACATGCGCCATGTTTGCTGACGTTTTCGGTAGTTGTCTCTTCCCGAAACGTCACGTTTTCAATGTCAGTACCTTCCAGTATAACAGGCAGTTTCAATGCGATCCGAGGTTCTACCCGCTTAACCTTCCAGATGTCGAACATAAGTCGGAACTCAAAGTCCTCCAGGGGTCAGAACACCACGTATTATAAGTCATTTCCACTGTGAATAAGACGTTAAGTCCTTTGCCCATCCGGGATCGTCTGCCATTCCAAGCCGAAGGCCGATACCTAAAGATCCAAACTACCTCCCCCCATCTCGGAGTACTAATTGCCAAGTTGTTACCGAGAATTCGAATTAGACTTGCTGCTCGGCATTATCCTGCTCAGGTAGCCGGTAAAGCCGACCCTGCCTTCTCTGAAATTCGATCTTCTTCTGCTCGGAATCGATTAAGGCATTGATGAATTCCAAAACCTTCTCTTTTCCATCCTCTGAGAGCATCTCAAGACGGCTGATAATGATACTTCTGAGCTTAGATTCAAAGCTGAGATTCGACTCAAGCCCGCTGCCGGGCACCTTTTTTCTTATGGACAGGTCTTCCATGAAATCCACCCCTCAAGAACAGTGTCGCTCTTCCTACAGTTCGTATGAATGACGTTTTGACTATAAAGCCACGCGGATGCTTTAGCAACCAAAATTCCCCGGAACTCCATCAGTGCTCCTAAGTCCTGCGGACATTGCTGTGAGTAAGTATGATCCCGCCAACGAGTCTGAAATGTGAAGTCCTTTTCCAGGTTCATCAGAGCAATACCCGCCACCGATACCAGCATCCCAAGCAGGGTCATTCTTCTCAGACGCTCCTGGCCTCGCATCCACGCAAATAGCAAGGTGAAGACCGGCCCAAAAGTGACAATGAGGGCGGAATGAGCCACATTGGTTTGACTCAAGCCCAGAATAAAGAGGGTTTGGTTGAGAAACAAACCCACAAAGGCCAGCTTTAAGAAGTCGAGAGCATCCTGTCGACACAACTTTCGAGGAGACTGACGACCGCCCCAGAAACCATAAATGACCAACAATACGATGGCTGCCACTACCACCCGAAAAGTGGTCACACCGAACGGAGAAAGGAAGCGCAGGCAAACTTTGAGGGCAATGAAATTGCCGCACCAAAGTAACACGAGCACGCTGGTCAGCAGGCGAAACTTAAGCTTGGCACGAAGCATCGAGCAACTTGTTGCGAATCTCTTCGAGAGGAGTTAGGATCCCCGGTTTCAATCCAGTTAACCTTCCGTTCTGCAGCAACGCTTCTCCTCCGACCATAGTGAAGAGAACGTCGCTAGCCCGGGCCGAAAACACTAATGCAGTGACTGGAGAATATACCGGCGTTGTGTGAGGCTGGGAAAGATCCACCACAATCAGGTCGGCCTGCTTCCCCTCTTCAACGGAGCCGGTCTCTGATTCCAACTGCAGGGCCTCTGCCCCTCCCAGGGTTGCCATTCTCAACAGGTCCTCTGCAGAAGCGTAGTTTTGTTCTTGATTCGGAGTGCTGTCGTAACCCACGGACCAACATGGGTTGGCATACGCAGCTCGCATTTCCTCGAACAGGTCCATGTTGTTATTGCTGGCCACGCTGTCTGTCCCCAGACCAATCCTCAAGCCAATTTGGCGAACTCTTCTGAGATCCATGGCACCATGCCGGAGTTTCCCATTGGATTTCGGGCAGTGGGCAATTGCCGGGCGAGTCTGTTCCAAGATCGAGAAGTCCTCATCCCTCAGCCGCACGCAATGGACCAGCAGGGTTGAGGTTTCGATGACACCTAGTCTCTGGAGATACTGGGTCGGGGAGCATCGGGGAGGATTCCAAATAATTCCGCGCTGACGGTAGGAGTCCATGATAGGGCCGTTCCCGTCCTCAAAGAGTGAGCTCTCATCCTGGGATTCCGCCAGGTGAATGCATAAGGGTAATCCTTCAGTTGTGGCAAAACGGCTGATGCTTTGGAACAAGGAAACACTGACCGTGTAAGGTGAATGGGGAGATACCCCCAAGTGGACCCGCCTCACTCTGGCTTGGCGAGTCTCTTTTTCGGGTGTCTCCCAAAGTCCCAGTCGATCGACAACATCCTCATCTTTTCCGAAGGCAGTTTTCTGCTTCCTCAGTTCACTAATCTTTTGTTTCAGGACGTCCATTGCTGTTTCTGTCTCTTCTGGCTTGGGAGAAAATACCTCCTGGTACAGAACCGCCCTTAGCCCTGTGTTCAGCACCGCCTCCAAACTCGCCCCAATGTCCATCGGGTCGGCAAGAGTGGTGATCCCTGAACGAACAGCTTCGATAGAGCCCAGAAAGGCAGAAATCCGAATGTCCTCGCGAGTCAACACCTCATACTTGATCCGTGTCAGGCGCCGGATCCATTCCCAGAAAGGCATGTCCTCGAGAACGCCACGCAGAACCGAAAGCTCCAGGTGCGTATGTACGTTTACAAAACCGGGGAGGAGGGCTGCCTGGTCAAAATGCAGGACTTCATGGGCCGGATGGCGCCCACGTACGAGTGAAAGGGCACCCACGTCAATGATCCTGTCGCCCTCCACTGCGACTGCTCCTTGTTCTATAACAGGCGAACTGACTGGAATAAGCCACCTAGCTGACAAGATCATGGCATCGCGAGGTCTGTGACTCGGGAACATAGATGGTATCGGGCCCGTCGTCCAACCCGATCCAGTTCGAAGCGAACCACCGAGAGGCCCTGGGATAGAAGTGTCATCATGCGCTCTCTAAACTCAAGCTGGATTTGCAGGGCTGAGGTGGGGTCCTCACTCTTGAGATTTCCGAAATAGATAGGCAGGTCAACCGCCGTGACAGTGGGGGAAGGATCCTCGCCAGGAAATATCTGCTCCGAGCGCGACCGGACTCGTGGGCTGTCCAGATGCCATTCAGCAACCAGCCGGTCTGTCGGGAGTCCTCCGTGAAGAGGACTGCTGGTAATGCCATACGTGTTCACCAAATATTTCCTGCAAATGACACCCAACAATTCGATATTCAGCCGCGCATTCCGAAACTCCAGCGGGTCAAATGTCCACTCAATCAGACGAATTCCCCTGGTCAAAGCCTCCCGCCTCTGTTCCCATTTCAATCTGCGGCCCACTCCCAGGTTCTGGAACTCGGGTAAGACGCCCATCATGTGAGAGTGAAGATAGACTTGACCCTCGCGATAGCCCGGGAAGGCATTCACGAAACCAATTACCCGGCCATCCTGAAATCTCGCTCCCAGAACCTGACCCCCGATTCTGGCGCATACTTGCAGCATCCGCACGGGGAGGACGTCCTCATCGGCAAAACCCCAGGCCTTCTTCTGGATTTCCACACATTGACGAAGGTATTCATTCTCGGTTAAAAGATCAATGCTGATATCGAGGCTTTGTGGCATCTTCCAGCCAGTACAATAGTACCTACTATAGGTGTTCGTCTCTCCCCACCGGGGGAACCGGCGTAACTATACACAACCCCCTGGACTCGGTCAATTCAAGCGGATTGGCAGGTTGCGGGTTCGAAGAAGACGCAGATGAGTCGGTCTTCATTACCGTCAAGGAGGATTTTACCCGCAAGTACTACGTCAAGTCGGATACTCCTCGGAGCGACTCCTCCCATCTCCCTGTTTTCAAGTTGAACATGGTCTCTTCTATTCCGACAGAAAACTACCCATACCAATACTTGACCAGTGTCTTCGTTTCCAGAGAAGCTCCCATGAAGTTGCTTAAACTCACCAACGGGAGCCAAGAGTGGTGCGGCAACACCTTCAAGCTGGTTCGCGGTTGGGAGACGCCGGTCCAGTTGGTGTTCCACTCATATTTTGACGGCCAGGGGGATGGCAGCGTACCCCTAGAACTGAAAACAGGCGACCTTCTTGAGGACCAATTACCCCTCTCTTTGCGCTCGCTTCCTTTCAAAACCGGCCTGCAGTTGAAGCTGCGAATTCTTGAATCGTTGATAAGCAATCGTGTTGGGCCTTTGCGTGTGGCCCCAGGCGAGATTTCGGTAGTGAATCAGGAAGAGGTTAACGGTCTAACTTGTTGGCGAGTTACTGTGAGTCGTGAAGGTTTGACCCAGACTTACTGGTTCTCCCGGGACTACCCCAACATCATGACCAAGTGGACCTCCAGCGACGGAAGAGAGTTCCTGCTGAAAGAGACGGTTCGACGCAAGTACTGGGATTAAAGGACAGAGGCAAGAAAACCTGCTTATACACCTCGAAGCCAATCGACACGCACGTAAACAAGATTATAAAAGACAAAATCAGCCATGAAATGACAAAGCACGGCACTTTCAAAACCCCCGCGAAGAAAACAGATGCAAAGGATGATCCCAGCTACCAAAGCATTGCTGAATCCATAGAGACCGTGGACGGTACCAAAAAGTAAGGAGGAAACCAGCACTGAAAACATTAAGGGAATCCACCGGGTAATCCCGCAACCCTGGGAGAGCAGGGGGTGGAATGCGCGCCGTAGGATATAAAGGAATGCGGTAAACAGTAGAAGCCTGAAGGCCAGTTCTTCCGTAACCGCGGCCCTTAGCGAATAAATGAAGACGTCATATTGGCCTTCAATGAGCCGGATCCACAAAGGGACACGTGGACTGTAGCGGAAGGGGGCGAACTGCTTGGTGTAGACTAGTCCAATCAGGATTCCAGGTAGCAAGCCATAAAACAATAACGACATTACCCGTCTCTCCACCCGCTTTTCCTTTTCCACCAAAAAGGGTTGAACCGAGACTTTTTCTGCAAAAACAAGGGAGAGAAAACAGCACGACGCATACAGGCCGTAGCTCCTCAGCAAGCTCACCAGCGAGAAGAGTAATGCCGTCTGACTGTTTATCTCGGCTAGCTCATGAACCAGGGCGGCTACTCCTCCCAAGCTTAAAGCGATCTTTAAAAAACGTACCAGGTCGATGCCCTGGAAGAAGTGCTTCCCAGATTCGTTCGTTTGCAGAGTGGGATATTTTAACGGACCTTCACTAGACATGGCACTGGTGATTATTCTGATTCAGTCTGGAGTACTATGGAATCTGGGGCAACAGGAATACTTCTCCCTGCCCCACACTCCTCGCAGATTAAGGCACTCAATTCCCGGAAGTCAAGGGGACCCGGTTACTGTTCCCTACCGGTTCACTGACCCAATTCAAGCAATCTTCCAGGCTGGTCAGAAAAAACCTCCACCCTCCACTGAAACGGTGGTTTCTGGCTTGCACCGGGCAGAATTTTTTCAGCTTTGAGTCGGAACCAAACAGAGCCCTTGCTTGGTCGGCGCGCAGATAATCATCCCGGGTCGATTGGATGAGGGCGCATCGGAGAGGCATGAGTTGCGGGACCCTCTGGTATGTGTCAAATAGCAAATGCTGCTTGCTTTGCCGGTATTCGTTAACATAGATCTTCTTCCCGTGAAATCGGAATTTCAATTCTTCCTTATCAGGCAGTCCGATAGCGATGACCCCTGCCAGTTGAGATTGAATCTCTTTTTCTGACCCCACCAATACAGCAAAGGCCGCACCTCGAGACCATCCGGTCAGAATGGTCCGGGTCGCAGAGGGGAGGGCTAGAGTTGTTTTGGCTTGGCGGATGAAAACCATGTAATCACTGGTCAGCTCTTCCACAGTCACCGGATTTTCACCATATCCCAGCAACTTGACGTAGGAACGACTGCTAAAGCCAGCAGTCGGATATCCCATCCGGGCCAGGTCTTTAAACATATCCAAGCCGGCCCCGAACCACCCCCCATCCCCGCTGGCATATAGAACCAAGACTTCCGGGTGGGCGACCGAACGAGGTCTCGCTAAATGCAGATCAAAGGGCTTGCCGTGTAAGATAACCTTCAACAATGAGTAATCGGGCTCTCGGGGCTGGTCGGATGAAGCAACGAGAGGGAAGCGCCATCCTTCAAGAAATGTGAGCAGCAGGAGAATTACCAGTTTGCGCAATCGCGGCACCGCTTATGAATCCCTTCCGGATGACCGTGGATCTGAGGAGGTAAAAGATCGTCACGGCAGGTTAACTTGAAATCCCGAGGGATTTCAACATCAAATTCTTGCTGAATCGGCTCAACCTCTCCCTCCATCGAAGAATGATGCCTTCCGAACTTAAAATGGTTTTCCGGGCTCCATACCCTCAGCCGAAATCCAATCATCTGGCTAAACCACAATCTGCATTCCATCAAACAAATCATTCATCGGACGGTGATTCAAGGCGGGCCCCCAAGCTTGGCGGAACATTTCGTATCTGAGAAGACAATCGGAGTTCGGGGTACTAAAGAAGATGCGGTCAATTGAGAGATGCTGTGTCCTGTGTGCTCTCAGAGCGGCGATCTTGCGCGCGACCCAGGGGTGAATATCGATGAGGAAATCTACTCCAGCTTCAAATGAGAAGTTCCCTGTACGCACGAGCTCCCAGGGGGGGACGGGTGTCGTCCATAGGAGCCGATGGATGACATGGGGTCTGCCCGTTTCATGGAACCAGCGCGGGTCGGCAGCAGCCGCAAGAGCGTCTGACGTGAATCGACTGATCGCGATATGATCGGGGTGCAGATTGGTGCCGTTGGGATCGAAGGTAATAACCACATCGGGACGAAACTGGCGAATCAAGGTCACCAGTTGTCTCCGAATTTCCTGATGCGCCGCCTTCTCCAACTGGCGATCCCGGTAGCCCAGCAGATGAACCGATTCAATTCCGATGGTTGCAGCAGCTTCCCGCAACTCAGCCTGTCGCAGTTGAGGCAGCTCTTTGACGGTGGCCAACGGGGGGTCGCCACGTTTTCCCTCTTCCCCCAGCGTGGCCGTCACGAGAATGATACGTCCCCCAGCGGCACTGTACCTGCAGGCAATTCCAGCCGCGATAAAACTCTCGTCATCCGGATGTGCGAAACTCAACAAGATTGTGGGTCTTGGACTCAAGATGAGATTTCCCGAGAATGCGTTAAAGGTTCAAGGGTTTCAGGGGGTTATTTTAGCAGACCACTGGGGGAGACACATAATGAGGCGCAGCCTTCAATCCCTGTGAATGGTCCAGGAGCAAGGAAATCTCAGTATGAGACCTCGAGAAGGCAGGCGTGAGTTATTGCGATCGAAGTGGGCAGGTCATTCCGAGCGACAGGGGAAGAGTCCTCAGCATGGGGGTTACGTACTTGTCAAGGTCATCGGACCATCAACGAATCCCCACATCCACCACGAGAATGACGGTGGATAGCATCTTGACCAGCCTCTCAGCCTAGGGATTGCTGGATATGAAGGCGCCATCTCCGCTTCCCTGACCAGGAGAGGCCCCATCATTGATCACTGCGTACGCCACAAACGGATTGTTCCCTTGGGTTCTGGTAACCCGCACATACCCCTGGCGGGTTCCGGGAACGTACTTCTCCAGGAAGGAACCTATTTGCCGCAACCGCTTGGTGCCAACCTTCAAGTTCTCCACAGTGCCGACCGGTTTCCCCTTTTCCCCGTCGTAGATTTCGACCCTGAAGAAATCAGGGGTATCATCTACCTCTCCAGTGTTGACTAGACCAAGATTGGTTCGATCCGATTCCGACTGCTGAAGGTCGTACAACCACGCGCTGTCCTGACTTGCAGACCCCTCAGGCACGGGACCATAGAAAACTCCAAACCGCCCTGACTGACTCACTGTGGAGGTGCCTGCCCCCAAGAAAACTCCATCCAGATCTCCGTTCTCAACGGATGCGAATAGAGGGCCGACGTAGCTCGCTCCGACTGGCATTCCTCTTGCCCCCTGCTGCCTCATCCAGTTCACAAAGTTCGGCAGGATTTCCTGCTCATGGGGGCCCAACGCGATTTTCACTCGGGCTACATTCGACGGAGCCTGTATGTTGTCGGAAACGAATTCCAGGTCCAAAATCTTGGTGGAGGCTGAGATGTTCGTAACTACGAGTTCGGTACCAAATTGTGGGATCTCCACAACAACGGGAAGAGTCATTCTTCTCTTTCCTACAAGAGAACCCTCGGAGAAGGGAGCGACATACGACCCGTCTGAACTGGATTGATCGTTGATGACAGCATAGGCGTAATAGGGGGCGATTCCCTGGACACGGGAAACCCGTACAAACCCGTTACCGAAAAGGGCTCCGCCTTGCCGTAGGATTCCGCTGATCTGCTTGAATTGGCCGGGCGCCAGACTCTCCTCCAGCACCACCGGCGCAATGCCCGGCGGGATACCTGAATCACTTGAGAAAATCTCTAGGCGGATAATGATACTTCCCTGCATTTCCGTTCCGGCATTTTGGATAGCCACGTTGGTGCGGTCTGAATTGTTCTGCCGCAAACCACATAGGTAAGCCGGCTCGGTCAAGGCACGGGTGATCCCACCATACGCCAGCCCAGCTTTCCCCTGAGGTACTCGAGTGGTGGTCCTCACCGTTACAGAGCCTTCCAGAGGAGAACTGAGCCCCGTGAAGCAGACCTTCAAAGTGCCCCCGTGGCCCTCTCCATCTCCCACCGAGATGCCCAAGCTTCTCAGGTACGCAATGGCATCCGGAACAATTCTCTGAGTCCCAGCCGCCAGTTTGTCAGTCACCTTCCCATCTCCTCCTCCAAAGGCAGCCGCATAAGTAAATTCTAGACTCGATTCAGCGGTTGACCGATTTGTTAGGGCAAGCTCCGAGGTGAAGTAGGAGCCATTTTGGCCTGGGGCTGATAATACGATCGGGACAAACAATGTCACATTCTCAAATATTTTGGCCACGAAGGAGCCGTTGCTGCCCGTGTTGGGACGATAGGAACCCGCGGTCCCAACAAAACCCGGCCCGGCATTCCCCGTAACATAGGCATTGCCCTGAGAATCCACGGTAATGGCGTTACCAGACTCGCTGCTTTGGCCGGTCCCCAGAGTGTAAGAAAAAAGGAAGCTTGTACCCTCGGCGTTGAGCTTGCTGACGAAAATGCCACCGCTGGAACCTACAAGATTGGCAGGAACTCTAGGAAAATCAGCGGAACGGGTCACCCCGGTAACGTAAGTGTTGCCTGAGAGATCCACAGCGATGGCCGTCGCGTAATCCACGGAGCTCCCACCCAGGTAAGTGGAATACACGAGTCCGTTGCCATCCGCCGTGAGTTTGGCAACGAAAGCATCCCGACAGATGGAAGTCCCGCAAATTCCCACACCGGGAGGATTGGGATAGGCAGCATTAGGAGTAGTTGGAAAATCGTTATAGGCGGTATAGCCCGTGACGTAGACGTTGCCATGCAGATCGACGGCAACTCCAGTGAGCCCCTCCAC
The DNA here is from genome assembly GCA_041484625.1 of Terriglobia bacterium. Taxonomy (GTDB): domain Bacteria; phylum Acidobacteriota; class Terriglobia; order Versatilivoradales; family Versatilivoraceae; genus JBGPHY01. Next base: position 11,796 of record JBGPHY010000072.1, read on the forward strand.
CTCCTGAATCGGCGCAGAGTACTGCGGGAAGGAGCCGCCCAAACGATACGAATAGGCCACTTCGCCAGTTTCTCCCTTTGTCTTGGTAACATAGGATGCCGTCCCATTCCTGCCCACGACATAAGCATTCCCTTCATCATCAACCGCAACTCCGGCCCCCCCAATTCCAGTAGTCGAGGCAACTACGGTCTTGCCGTCCGGGCTCAGTCGGGTAAAAAAGCCCTCGGAACCGGTATCCCCCGTAATGCAGACCCCGCCGTTTGCATCGACTGCAATCCCATTTCCGCTGGTCCCTCCGGCAGTTCCGGAGAGGTAAGAGGAATAAATCAGCGCCGTCCCGTTGGGGTTCATCTTGGTGACAAAGGCACTGGTACATGGAGGCGCGAAAGATCCCGAGGCACACACGGGCGGCCGGGTTTGCAGTGCATTTTCGGTAGTCGGAAAATTCCCTGAGTCCGTGGTTCCGGTCAGATAGACATTCCCGCTAGGGTCCAAAGCCAGCCCGTAGCTGTAATCCGATCCGTTCCCGCCCAGAAAGGTCGAATAGACCAAGTCAGTTCCAGCGGAATTCAGTTTGGCCACAAGGATATCGGCACAGGGCACGGTGTTGGGTCCGCTTGCGCAAGTTCCACCTCCGGGCTCACTTTGGAAGGCTCCTGGTGTCGTGACAAAACCCGGCCCCGCAATTCCAGCGACATAAGCGCTGCCAGACGAATCGACGGCAATGGCTGATCCCCCGATGCCCACAACCGAATATGAAAGTACCGGGTCGATCACCAGGACGCTCCGGGGGTCGTAAGAGCCCACCTCAAAGCCGACCTGCTGGTCAGGATTGACTACGTAGCGGCAGGTTACCATCTCCTTTTTCCCATGAATTATTTGGTAAGCCAGGGGGTGCCGCTGACGAACCTCACCGGAGGAAGTCCGCAGAACCAGATCTCCGCTCCGGGAGTCGACCACAACCTGAATAGACTCCTGTCCGACTGCTCCAACTTCAAAAGAAAAAGATACCAGGCTAGAATTAGCCCCCGGACCTACGACAACGTCGTATTCCAGCTCTTGTTGGTTCCCGTAGAAAACAAGATCAATTCCGGGATAGGCATTAGAGTAGTGAATTCTTGAATAATGAGGAATATCGTGCTTCCAAGTCCGAGTGTCGCGTCCGATGAAGTAATTGCTCTTGCGGGAAAGAAGGTCTTCGCCCTCAAGCCGGACCGTTGATGCAATTCCCTTGAACTTCAGGTGGAGCTGACTCCACAGGGATGGAGAGTGGGACGACCCTTGCCGGAAGAATGGGCCGAGTTGAAAGAGTTCTTTCGCTCGATTGCGGGAGGTTTCGATGGGGGAACTCCTGCTGTCGGAGGGTCTACCTGGTTGATTCGCCAGCATGTCCGGCATATTTAGAACAGCCTCTGTCGGGGTGAAGAACAGACTGTAATTATGACCCCTGGAGAGGAATGCTACCGGCTTTGCGGCTTGACCTTGGTTGGGTTCAAAGCTCATGGGGAGCTTTCCATACGATGTGGACAGCAACTCCGCCTGTCGCCCAAATTTTCCTTCCTGACCTTTGTTCTCATTCCTTAAGGCCCAGTCATCTGAGATTGACCTCACAAGCGCAGAAGCAACGGCCCCTTTCCCAGTCGCTCCAGGATCAGTTCCGTGGAACTTCTTGAGGGCCAACCTTTCCATGACCGTGCCCAGGATCACGGCCAGCGAAGCCACCAGGAGCCACAAAATGATCTCCCCGATGAATGCGTTTACCTTCCAATGAGAGCGTTTCATAATTCATCCTCAGAACTGCCACACTCCATCCCTATTTCTCCGTTGATAATCAAAAGATCAGTTTGAGAGCCATTACAATTTGCCTGGCCTCCTGTGGAAAACGATCGGGCGTCCCAAATGAAGCCACTACCCCCGGGACTGAGGCTCCCGCTGAATTGTTATACGATGGTGCGGCTACATTCTCGCTGTTGGCCTTAATGTAAAGGTTTGGATGATTGAAGAGATTGTAAAACTCAGCCCGATACTGCAATTTCATTCCTTCGCGCTTCCCAATTCCCGGCAAGTCGAAGGTCTTGGCAAACGCCACATTGTGGGATTGGGTTCCCGGGCGGCGAAAAGTGTTTCTTCCCAGCATGCCTTCAAAAGGCCCATTGACTGAAGGCTGACACGCAAAGGGAGCGGCGCTCGTGATACAACTGCCATCTGGATTGCGAACCGGGTTGACGGTTAGAATCAAGAAGGCATTAGGAGTGCGGACATCGGGCACCAATTCGCTCCCTTGAAAGGTCCGGGGGAGACTCCCGACAAGCCGGGGCCGCGTCGTGTCCCCAACCTCCCGGTCGGGAACGCGGCCATCTCTC
>JBGPHY010000073.1:0-14132 GCA_041484625.1 Terriglobia bacterium
AAAATCTTCCGACGGTTGATGTGTCTTTACCCTTCAGACTTTCGGTCCCGGTTCGGATTGGAAATGCTTCAGACCTTTCGAGACCGATGTCGTGAGATGATGAGGCGGGGAGCACGCTGGGGCCTGACTCTGTTGTGGGTAGAGACTCTTCTGGATTTGGCGGTAACGGCTCCCGTTGAACACCTGGAAAGGAGAAATCTCATGAAAGCTCTGGCAGACGATTTCAGTTGGGATATTCGGCACGTCCTGAGGATTCTTTTGAAATGTATTGGGTGGGTGTTAGGAGGAATGGCCGTAGTTTCTCTGGTGGCCTGGTTGATTTGCGCTGTCCGGGCATGGCACAAAGAACCTTCAGTAGTCAGGGCCTGGGAGCAGGCCGCCGGTATGCCGCCGGATCTGCAGTTCCAGTTTCTCCTGAGAGATCACCCTAAGGCTGAATCTAACGGGACAGCCAGGGAATTGGAGAGAATCGCCCGCCAACTCGGGGTAGTGAGCGTAGCGATACCCTCCGCAAAAACGTCCAAACCGGAACTGGGACAAAACGAAGCGATCAATAGTCTGCTGGCCAGTCATTATATTGATCAGCAAATTCGGACGTCACATGACCACCTCGATCCCGCCCCGGGGGGAATAAAAGACTACCTGCAAAAACACTCAGCGGAATTGAAGGGGCTCTATCAATTGCTGAACAACAACCCTCTGTCACATTGGGAAACCGATGTTGCGCTGAGATTGGATGCCCCTGTTCCCAACCTGCAGTATTTTCGACAGCTCCAGGACATCATTGCCATTGATGCATTAAATAATACCTGGCTGGGGGAAAACGATGAAGCTCAAGACGCGGTGAATGCCTCTTGGCGAATCAGTCAGTCCATTTTAGGCCGCCCCGAGTTGATCAGCCAGTTGATCGGAGTCGCCCTTCTCAAAGTGGAGACTGGGGTTCTGCGAAAGGCAGGCTCCGTTTCCATTGAATGGCAAGATCGCATGAATCTGAACCTACGGCAATCGATTCTCAATTCCCTGAAACTGGATGCCGTCGTGGTCTTCCAGTCTCTCAGGAACCATGAAGGGAAGATTCTGTCCGGAAGTGCGGGAGTTGAATGGTATGGTCATTACCTGGGCTATTTGGGAGGTCCCTTGTTTCACCTTTGGGCTCTACAGACTTTAGAAGCGATGAGAGGATCCCTAATGGACTTGGGGTCAGCGGATTTTTGTGGTTTCGATCCTGACCAGGCTCTCCGGCAGCACAGGGATTCCATATCCGATCTAGGTGAGGGGAAGAACTATGTTCCCAACGGGTACAGAGCCTGGAAATCTGCGACTCGTGCAACGGCAGAAATGGAGTTGACTCGGGAGGTTCTCAAAGTAAAGAGCGTGATCAAATCAAAAGGCGCGAAGGCAGATCTACAGAAGCTGGCGTCTGCCGACTCGGCTCTCTGTCCCCACATGAAATGGGATCATATTTTTGAAACGGATGGCAGCATTACCATAAAGGCCAACCGCTTGCCCGCCTGGCTGGTAGTCGAGGAGAAATACGGCTTACCACTGAGTTACACTGTCGGTCGCTAAGAGGGTGTCCACACTCATACCGAATCCCTTGGTTTCTGAAAGCGGAGCTAATCCGGTTGAGAGAAGAGCAGGAGGTTGAGCCGGAACATAAGAAGGGATGAACCTGAATCCCCTCTTTCAAGCCTGTCTAACCGGCGTCCTCTCCGGGCTTGCCCAAATCGAATAGACAATGTCTCCGCTGGCCTTGACCGTCATCTCAGATTGGATTCTCTGCCACACTTGCCAAGCTAGGCCGACGTGGGCATCGGAGCCAGGAACCCCAGCAACCGTCCAAGCAGCGCCATAATTGCGCTGGTGATCGGGCCGAAAACCACTCCCCCTACTCGAATTGCCAGCGCCCGGTTCATGGGGACTACCGTCCCCTCGGGCACGTTCAAAGCATCCCAATGGATGAAGTAGGTGTTCAGATGCGCGGCATAGCTAAGGTAAGTGGCGGCGAAGATTAGAAGCTGGGCGAACAAACCGATCAATAAGCCCACTAACACAGTTCCGCCCCAGTTGAGACGACCTACCCTTCCGGACATAGCCCCAAAGTAGAAACTGCTGACGAACGTTAGCCCCACCAATGAGAACATGGCGTTTCCTCGTGGGGCATACGGCATACCGGAAATTCCCAGGCTGAACCTGGCGATCCCAAAAACCACCAGCAAAAACAGGGGCAGACGAATGAAGCGCAAGACCTGGCCAATCATAATGGGTGCGTCCTTTCCTTGAAGCTTATTGTGAATTGGGCTGGGGTACCAGGCGAATTATACACTTGTACAAGCCAGAATTAGCAATTGAAAAACTTACCGGCTCCGAACATAGTGCAGTATATTGGTATCCTCAAAAATGCGAAAATCCGCCGCAACAGGCAAGAGACATGGCACCGCGATAGGTAGAAGTGAGTTACCGGAAATCAGCACAATCTGCGGGACCTTCACCTACAAGATTCTCCGCAGACTTCGCATTTCACCAGGCATGTGGGTTGGAGCTCCCGGCCCTGCCCAATCCCCGCATGGGAGAGATGATGAATAATCCAATTCGTGTCGTTCTTTTATCGTTGTTTCTGATGGGGCTGAGTTGGCCAGGACTTGCGCAGAAGACCCTGTCAAGGCCTGTCCTGGTGATATCCGTTGACGGCTTGATGCCGGACTATGTATTGCAGGCCGATAAGTACCACTTGAAGATTCCCCACTTGCGGCGACTGTTTGCCGAAGGCGCCTATGCGACTGGCGTCCGAGGTGTTCTTCCTACCGTCACCTACCCCAGCCACACCACGCTGGTGACCGGGGTGTCTCCGGCCCGGCATGGAATCATCAGCAACAAAGCCTTCGATCCCTTTGGCAGGAACTTCGACGGCTGGTCCTGGTACTCCGAAGATGTTAAAGTCCCGACCCTGTGGGACGTAGCGACAGAGGCTGGCCTGGTGACCAGTGCCGTGGAATGGCCAGTCACCGTGGGTGCTCGCATCACCTACAACATCCCCCAGTACTGGCGTGCCCGCAATGCAGAAGACGTGAAGGTCATCCGGGCAATCTCCACACCCGGTTTGGTAGTTGAAGCCGAGCGCGCCATAGGTACTTACCCGGACGGAGGAGACTATTCCCCAGCAGCGGAGCGACGCCGGGCAGACTTCAATGTCTACCTTCTGGAGAAGAAAAAGCCGCATCTGCATTTCTGTTACTTTTCCGGCCTGGATGAGGTTCAACACGAGTACGGGCCGTTTACCCCTGAAGTATTCAAGGAACTGGAAGGGATTGATGCGCTGGTGGGCCAGGTCAGGACTGCCGCGGGGAGACAGGGTGATGGAAGTATCAACATCTGTCTCGTTTCTGACCATGGACACATTCGCTACGACAAGCATATCCATCTCAATTCAGCCTTTGCAGAAGCCGGACTGCTTCAGTTAGATGACCAGGGCAAAATGAAATCGTGGAGGGCTTTTGCGTGGAACTCGGGCGCTTGCGCGGCCGTTATGATCCAGGATCCCAACGACGCGGAAGTTCGAGAGAAAGTCCGCCAGATCCTTGATAAACTGGCCGGAGATCCGGCCGGCGGAATCGAACGCATCCTGGAGGGCCCGGCAATTCGTGACATGGGTGGTTTTTCCAATGCTGCCTTTGTTGCGGGGAGTAAACCTGGATTCGTGTTCGGACCAAACCTCCGGCCGCCGCTGGTCACTCCGGCAAAACCAGGAGGCACGCACGGATATTTGCCAACCCAGGCGGCGATGAATGCGGTATTCTTTGTTGCCGGGCCGGGTATCCCATCGGGGAAAAGCCTGGGTTGGATCGACATGCGGGATGTGGCGCCCACCATTGCTGGCCGCTTGGGTCTGAAGTTGCCGCAGGCGGAAGGGCACAACCTGATCCCGTAGCTTCTTTCCATTATCTGTCTTTTCTGGTCAGCGAAGTCTCAAGTGGAAGTGCCCAATTGAGGAAGAGATGAATTTCGGAAACTGGAATGTCACACCGGCCATTAAAATCGCGATTCTGTTCACTTGGGGATCGCTCTCCCTCGGGAGCGAACTTCCGTCACCGGGATTGATCTCGGTGGTTCCCAAGCCGGCGAAGATGGAACGGCTGGGAGGGACTTTCAATATGACGCGTTCCACAGTCCTCCTGGTGGACCCCGGAGACGCCGCGGCAAAACAGGTTGGGCGCCACCTGGCGGAACAGGTTTCTCGCGCGACCGGATTTGCCTTGCCCGTACTCGAAAGATCTCAGGCCGCGAGACGCACCACGTCCATCACGCTCACCACGACCGGATGTGATCTCTCGCTGGGGGGCGAAGGATATCAAGTGGATGTTCTTCCCGGTAGAATTCAAGTGTGTGCCCCCGATCCTAAAGGCCTCTTCTACGCGTCCCAGACGCTGCGCCAGTTGCTGCCTGAGTTAATCGAGAGCCCGCTGAAGATTACGGGCAACGCCGACTGGAGTATTCCGTGCATGAAGATCCGTGATGCTCCCCGCTTCTCCTGGCGTGGGCTGATGCTGGATGTTAGCCGAACCTTCATGAGCAAGAATCTCGTCAAACGCTATATCGATTTGATGGGATTCTACAAATTGAACCGATTGCATTGGCACCTGACGGACGACCAGGGGTGGAGGATTGAGATCCGGAAGTATCCCGAACTGACTCGTGTCGGCTCCAAGTACGCCGAGAAGTTCAATGAGATGGGCGGCTATTACACTCAGGCGGAGATACGAGAGGTAGTGGCCTACGCGGCCGACCGGAAGGTGCTGGTCATCCCTGAAATTGAACTTCCTGGTCACAGCTTGGCCGCACTGGCGTCTTACCCCAACCTCTCCTGCACAGGGGGACCAGTGAGCATCCATCCCTTCTTGCAGGGAGTCAACATTCACGAAGAGGTCTTTTGCGCGGGCAACGAGAAGGTCTACGAGTTCCTGCAGGATGTTCTGACCGAGGTGGTGGAACTCTTCCCATCCCCGTTCATCCACATCGGAGAGGACGAAGTTCCGAAGTCCCGATGGAAAGCCTGTCCGAAATGCCAGGCCCGCATCAAGTCGGAAGGACTCAAGGACGAGAGTGCCCTGCAAGGTTACTTGGTTGGACGGATGAACCGGTTCCTGCAAAACAAAGGCCGGCGATTGATAGGCTGGGATGACATCCTGGATGGTACAGTGACTTCCGACGTAGCGGTAATGTACTGGACCCGGGAGGGTGGTCTTGTCCCAATAGTTCGCGCCGGTCATGACGTCGTTCTGTCGCCGACAGACCCTCTTTATTTCGATTACACCTATGAGGTCAACAGCACCCGCCGGGTTTATGCGTTCGAACCTGTGCCAGAGGACCTCAGCCCGGCGGAAGTTAGCCACATCCTGGGGGCTCAGGCCAATTTCTGGTCTCACCTGGTCCGCAACGAGGACGGTACAGACCGGCAGATTTTTCCTCGCCTGCTTGCGCTGGCGGAAGTCCTTTGGTCGCCAGCCTCTTTACGCAGCTGGGAAGAGTTCACGGTGCGTCTCGAGGAGCAAAAGAAAAGGTTGGACCTGATGGGAGTGAGGTGGATGCGGGAACTTCAGGATTCTTCCCGGAGCCGCTAGTTGATTTCCGTCCGACTCCCTCTTGGGTATTTCCGCTATCGTGAATCCCGCTACTCCCGTCGGGGGTCAGAGAACAGGTTGGTGTCAGGATGAAAGAGGCCGGAATGGTTGAAAGAAACATTAAGAGATTCGGTCAAGAGTTTTCTCGGCGTTTGTTGCCGTTCGTGTTCTTTGTCACCTTTTGCCCGCTATCTGTTGTGGCATGCGGGGAGGTCTCTCCTGCAGAGGGGGGGCATACGGGTCCTGATGTCGGTCAGACCATCCCGATTTTTGAAGCGGTAGACCAGAACGGCAGGAATCAGACCTTTGAGACAATTCGTGGCCCCCGAGGCGCGCTGATCGTGTTTTATCGATCAGCCGACTGGTGACCCTGGTGTAAGGCCCAACTGGTCGAGTTGGAGAAAAATCAGCAAGCCCTGAGAAGAAGTGGCCTCGGTGTCTGCGCCATCAGCTACGACAGTCGGGAAGTCTTGAAGGCGTTTGCCGATCGGAGTCAGATCACCATCCCCTTATTAGCTGATCCCAATTCCGTCATCATCCGGGCCTTCGGCATTCTCAATACCACCGTCCCCATCGGCCAGATGGCTTACGGAGTGCCGTATCCCGGAAGTTTCCTGGTCAATGAACAGCGAGTGGTGGTGGCCAAGTTTTTTGAGGATGACTACCGGGATCGCTACTCGGTCGGGACCCTCTTGATTCGCCAGTTTGGTTCTCCGCTCAATACCAGGCAGACTACTATTCAGCAGGACCATCTCACCATCAAGACTTACGCCAGCACGGATAGTACGTTTTCAGGAAGCCGGATCAGCTTGATTGTGGAGATTCAACTCATGGACATGGTTCACATTTATGCACCTGGGGTCCATGGATACTTGCCGCTGAAGTGGACCCTAATTCCTTCAGAGGGATTCAATGCTCATCCGCTGTCCTATCCCCAATCGAGCACTCTCTTTCTCCCCGCGATTAAGGAACAGGTACCGGTATATGAGGGCACAGTACGCCTCATCCAGGATGTGAGCATCAACCCCAATTCTCAATCCCTGCTCAAAGCGCTCGATTCCAGCAAGGAATTGATGATTGGGGGTAGTCTCCAATACCAGGCCTGCGACGAGAAAATCTGCTATCTCCCCCAAACCGTGCCGCTGAAGTGGGTTGTGAAGATTCAGGAACTGGACAGGCAGAGGGCACCTGAACATCTGAGGCGAGAGAATCAGATTCAACGGTGATGCCTCCGGACTGTCCATGAGCGGGCTAAGAGCTGATCCTGTAATGCGGACACACCTTAAGGGATTGAAATCGTCTTCAAAGCCGAAAAGGGAAGTGGCTTATTGATTTGCCAGTTTCTCGAACTTGGCGTCATCAATCGGGACGTCCTGTTTAATTTCAGAAAATTTGATGATCAGGCTGTAGGAAGGTGTGTTTTGCCTTAAGGTAGTGGGGTACTTGATGCCGTTAATATCCTTGTAATCCTCCAGGTACATCTCGGAGGGCACTCGGCCTTTCGGCCCAGACAGATTGTATTTTGTCTCAATTCCCATGATCACCGACAAGCACTAAAGCGCAGGAATGGGGCTCAAGCGATTTCCATGACCTTGACCGTCATGGGCTCCAAATGCTGAAGGCCGGTGCGGACTGGCGCATTCTTAAATCCTGGCTGGCAGGTGATCTCGGCCTCCATAGGGGCTGAAAGGAGGTTGATGGCGAATAATACAGACTTTTCACCTTTAGTCCTCAAAGAGGTCCAGATGTTGGAGTTGGAGCAATCGACCTTCTGTTTGAGACCAAGACGCTTTAGAAGAGCACGCAGCATTCACTCATGTTCGTGCTTGGCATGCATCCAGCGGAAACCCAGAAAAACCAGGGTTCCTCCACCCTCAGTTTTCAATCCCCAGGCCAGCGGTTGACTGCTCATTTCGTCTGTCCCCAACACCCCGGCTTTGGGCGGCAGTAGCGTGGTTGGGAAAATCTCTCCATTATTGTAAATGTTCACCACTCCGGCCACAGTCACGCGGGCGAAATTCGTCTTTCTTGAACTGAGGACAGGGGATCCGAGGAAATCCGACAGGATGGTGCATGGCTTCAGGTCTTCGTCGAGTGTCGGGATGACTGGAAGCAGCAGAATGTTTCCTCCCTGCTTGAGAAAGCGGACGATGCGCGTTTGCTTGCCTGCGCTCATGGCGGCTGAAGACACCACGATTACCGGCGTCGCGGCGTCGGTCACCCAATCGTCGGAGCGCAAATCACAAAGAACCGGGGAGAGGCTGCTGCAGAAGGCCGTGGTCAAGAGTCCCTTGCGGTAGAAATCCCAAGCCTCACTGCTGGAGAGGAGGAATGCGCCTCGGTCTTTCCAGAAGCTTTCTGAACGGGCGAGCGTGAAATCCAGGCCAACTCGGCAGTCAAACTCACGTTCAGCTTCCATCAGCCAGGGTCGCTCTTTGAGCCACAAACCGAATTCCTTCTGAACCTGGTACAGCGGACGAACCTCACCCGAGGCCCCGATGGGAGCGCCGTAGTCGTAGACATCGGTAGTGTTTCCGGCACCGGGCGGGTTGGGGCCGCCTGTGTAAATGTAGTAGTTACTCCCCTTCATCCCGAAGGCCAGGTTGACCCAGTAGCAGGCCTTGCTATCTTCAGGAGTGATAGGAGGCCAGTCGGACAGGCTTCCCGAGGGGAGTTCAAAGACGGTGGGAGGGAATCCCATCAATCGCAGCATTTCAAGGGAGCAGAAGACATTCAACGCATACTGGGGAGTCGGATTGTTCTGCGGCCAGGTTTGGTCCAGGCAGTAGTAATGGTCCGACCCCAGCACAAAGGAGTCTCCCAAGACTTTGACCGTCTCGACGAAGCTGGCATTCATGGCGGGTCCGGCAGAATTGTGGACCAGCGGAGTGTCGATTCCGTGCTCACGGATCATGCCAGCCAGGATCTGGGCATACTCTGCAATCGTTCCCAAGTAGAAGTCAAAGTAATCCTTCATGCGGCGGATTTCGCCTGACTTCGCCGTAGGGGCAGGAGCAAGGGGGCGAACGGCCTCGAACGAGCCGTAGCTGGTTTCATATTGGCGATTCAGTGCCCCCATGTTGCCGAAGCGCTCTCGCAAGAAGCGAGAGTAGCGTCCATCGCTTTTCCCGAAGCCTATCGACACGGCGTTATAGTCCAGGGTGTTGTGCCAGATGTGGATGCCGGTCATCTCGTTGTCTAGCTGGACAAAGGCGATCGGCCCACCCCGGGAAACGGTGTACTTGGAAATAAAAGGACACACCGCGCTGAACCACTTCCGGACTTTTTCCAGGAACAAAGGGTGAACATAGGAAATTGAAGCGGTCTGGAAAGGTTGGCCCTCAATGGTTTGAGCTCGAAGCTCCGGGTAGTTTTCGCATAGCCAGCCCGGCAACCCGTCGTACATCAATTCCGAATACTGATAAGGGCCCGGGCGCGCCACGACGTATAGCCCTTCCTCTTGGGCAGTCTGGAGAAAACCTTCGAGATCGTGAATGCCGTTCTTTCCGCCAAATATCATTTTGCCTTCGCTCGGTTCATGGATTAACCAAGGGATATAGGTAGCGATGCAATTTCCACCGGCCTGTTTGAAAAGCTTCATGCGTTTACGCCAATCCGCCTTAGGAACGCGGAAGTAGTGAAATTCCCCCGAATTGAAATAAACCGGATTTCCATCGATCCGATAGCACTGCCAGTCGTATTTGATGGGGCTGAGGTGCTTCTGGCCGTCGTCGGGTTGGGGGAGCAGAAACGACCGGGAATGGAGCGTTTCGCCCTGACTCCAAGAAGAATTCAGAAACGCGCCTGCACCGGCAAATGCAAGGGCTTTACTGAATGATCGTCGATCCATAACGAAAAGATTCCTGTTGCCTCACCTGCTCAATGTGGGTGAATGGGACCAGAAAAGGCAGTCGGTGAATCAGGGGCACACTCACTTCTTCGAGGGGCTTGAGATTGGGGGACCGTAATAACGCCCGAAGAATTGTACGGGATTCCGCCCTTCTGTGCAATTCCCAATTCCCGGAGATCAGAAATTCCAGAACCGCCCCAAGGTCTCGCGGGCCTGCTGGAGGATGGTTTCAAACGGGGGAACGGTGGGCCAGACGAAGCTTCGCTTGGAATGGCCGGTCAACTCATCCAGGGTAACGGAGGCACACTTCTTCAAGCCGTCCCGATGGTATCCGCCTTCGAGGAGGAAGACCACCTTGCCTCCGCAGACTTCTTGCGCCAGGCGCAAGAGCGTCCGGGACAGGCCGGCAAAGCCTTTCGGTGTGAGGGCCATTCCGGCCAGTGGATCATCGACGTAGGCATCATAGCCGGCGGAAACCAGGATGAGCTGAGGTGCATAGGCTTTTCCGAGGGGGAAGAGGATCTTTTCGAAAATCAAGTTATAGGTGGAGTCCTCCGTCCCAGCCGGCAGTGGAAAATTCAAAGTGTAACCCAGTCCCGGGCCTTGCCCGGTCTCGGAGATTTTACCGGTGCCGGGGTAAAGCGGATACTGGTGGGTAGAGACAAAAAGCACGTCGCTGCGATCGTAGAAGGCTTTTTGCGTCCCGTTTCCGTGATGCACATCGAAATCGACTACCAGGACCCGGGAGAGTCCGTGGACTTTCAGGGCGTATGACGCACCGATGGCCATGTTGTTGAATAGGCAGAATCCCATGGCGCGACCTGGCTCGGCATGGTGCCCGGGAGGTCGGACAAATGCAAAACCATTCTGGATCTCTCCGTGAATCAGGGAGTCAATCAAGACCGGCAGGCTGCCAGCGGCATGCAGAGCGGCTTCGTAGCTTCGGGCGCTGGTCGAGGTGTCCGGGTCAATTTGGGAGGAAGGCTTACCAGCAGTTTGACGAATCCTCTCGATGTGAGGTTGAGTATGTACCCATCCCAATTCCGATTCGCTTACCCTACGAGATTTCAACCTGATGAGGGACCCGGCATGGGGGTATGTCTGAAGGGTCTCCAGGATGGCCACCAGGCGATCTCTCCGTTCGGGATGGAACGGCCCGGGATTGTGTTCCAGGAAGATCTCATCGAGGACAAAACCGGTCTTCATGGATCGTGATGTCCAGAGTAGAAAGAGGAATGGGAATTTTGAGGTATGGATTTGGAATGATGATAGCCGGTTCCTTCACCAGCCCTCCCGGATCCACCCCCCCCCCACCACACATTCGCCATCATAGAAGACCACGGCCTGACCCGGGGTAACCGCCCGTTGCGGGACATCAAACTCGACCACGGCCGAACCGGGTTCCGGGCCGGTGAGGGTCGCCTCCGCTGCCTCGTGACGATTGCGGATTTTGGCTCTGATGCGCAGTGGACTAGCCGGATTCTCGACTGAGACCCAATTGACCCGGGTGGCGGTCAGGCCCTTCTTCAATAAATCCTCATCTCGGCCCACCACGACGGTCTGGCTGGCCACATGGGTCTGAAGAACGTAAAGGGGTTGGCTAGCCGACACCCCCAGACCTTTGCGTTGCCCGACCGTGAAGTGATGAACGCCCTGGTGTTTTCCCAGCACTTTGCCATCCTTGGAAACAATCTCTCCGCCCTGGATGATCTTGCCCTGGCCCGCTGGAAGATCGACCTGTTCCGGACCGAGCAGTTCCGGATGATCTCGAACATAGTTCTCCACAAACCGGCCATAGTTTCGGCGTGGAATAAAGCAGATTTCCTGGCTGTCCGGTTTTTCGTGCACGGGAAGGCCGAATTGATGGGCCATTTGGCGGACTTCGCTCTTGGTGTACTGGCCGAGAGGAAAAAGCACCCGGCTGAGTTGGGCCTGGGTCATTTCGAACAAGAAGAAAGACTGGTCTTTGGTCTCGTCCTTTCCCTTGAGCAGTTCATACCGGCCGGTTTCTTCGTTGAATCGAACGCGGGCATAATGCCCCGTCGCCAGTCTTTCAGCGCCGATTTGGCTTGCCCGGTTCAACAGGTGGTCGAACTTCATGAAGGAATTGCATGGGATACATGGAATCGGAGTTTCGCCCTCCAGGTAAGAGCGCACAAAAGGCCGGACGACCTCCTTTTCGAAAGACTGCTCGAAGTTAACCACGTAAAAAGGAAGATTCAGAAAACGAGCCACGCGACGGGCGTCGTAAATGTCATCCAGTGAGCAGCAAGTGCCGGTTTCTTTCTCATCGCCCAGGTCGTCGCCAGCGGATTCCCGGCGGGTATAATCCCACAACTGCATGGTCAGTCCGATGACGTCGCAACCCCCGTCCTTCAGCAAGGCCGCCACGGTGGAACTGTCCACCCCTCCGCTCATGGCAACGACTATCTTTTCCGCCATAATTCACAAGCACTGGGTCAGTAAAATGTGGGAAACCGAGCTCCGCTAGGAGCCCAATGGTCGCAGGAAATCCGGTCCAGATCCAGTCTCCGCCGCCTCAGCCGGGAGGAATGCCAAGGTGGTTTCCGGTCTGCTCTGGCTTCTCCACATTCCGCCCGGCTGAGGCGGCGGGATTCCTGCTGGGTCTTTTTTTCTAAAGACATCTGGCTCGTGACGGAGCCGCTTCTCCGCATAACCGAGGCACTACATTCACAATCACAATTCAGCATCCATACTTTATTATTTATGTACAGCCACTTTCCTCAATCGTTCGACAATCCCCGGCAGGATCTCCAGCACCCGGTCGATTTCCTCGCGGGTCGTGTACCGAGACAGGCTGAAACGCACCGATCCGAAGGCTTCAGCCATCGGTATTCCCATGGCCGTTAGGACGTGGGAGGGTTCGATCGAACCCGAAGCACAGGCCGAACCGGTGGAGCAGGCCACTCCTGCAAGGTCGAGATTAATCACCAGTCCCTCCGACTCGGCCTCGTCGAAACGCAAATTGCTGGTGTTGGCAATCCTCTCAAATCGCGATCCGTTCAAATGAGTGCAGGGAATCCGGCGAAACACTGCGTCTTCAAAGGAGTCCCGCATTTCCCGGATCTGGCGCGACCGACTGTCCAAACCTTCAGCCGCCCATTCAGCGGCTTTTCCCAACCCGACGATTTGCGGGACACTTTCAGTTCCTGCCCTGCGGTTCCGTTCGTGAGCACCGCCGAAGAACAGAGGGCGAATTCGCGTTCCCTTGCGCACATAAAGCGCCCCGACTCCCTTTGGCCCGTGGAACTTGTGAGCAGCAATCGAGAGCAGGTCTACCCCCAGGTCATTCACATCAAGGGGCACCTTGCCGGCCGATTGAACGGCGTCGGTATGAAAGTATATGTCATGGGTCCGGGCGGTTTCGCCGATTTCGCCGATCGGCTGCAGCGTGCCAACTTCGTTGTTGGCGTGCATGATGGAAATCAGCACGGTTTCAGGTGTAATGGCCTTCTCGACATCTGCGGGATCCACGCGTCCTTCCGAATCCACTTTGACGAAGGTGACCTTGACTCCTTGCTTCCGCAATGCCTCGCAGGTGTGCAGCACGGCATGGTGCTCGATCTGCGAGGTAATGAGGTGCTTTCCCGGTGCCGGGTTCGCCTCGACAATACCTCGAATGGCTAGGTTGTCGCTCTCCGTCCCACCACTGGTGAAGACGATTTCGTTGGTTTCGGCTCCCAGCAGACCGGCCACTTGTTGGCGAGCGTTATCCATGGCGTCTTTGGCTTCCTGACCAAAAGCATGAATACTGGATGCATTGCCATAGTGTTCCGTAAAAAACGGCAGCATGGCTTCCAGGGCTTCAGGCGCGACCTGCGTCGTGGCATTATTGTCAAGATAGATGCGGTGCATGATTCCATTCAGTATAGCGAAAAATCCCCCCATTCACAAAACGCGATTAATCCTGAAAGCGGTTGACCTGTCGAAGGATATCTGGTAAAGTTGCGTGTTTCTTCTGACTCCCGGCAGCCTCCAGCTTGCAGGGACGGCAGAATTTTGAGGAATATGAGTCAGATTACCATTACTTTCCCTGATGCCAGTCAGAAGAGCTTTGAGTCCGGGGTGACCGTTTTTGACGTGGCCCGCTCCGTTGGAAAACGGCTGGCCGAGGCGGCCCTGGTGGCCAGGATCAACGGCCAGGTGATCGATCTCTCGCGAAAACTCGAAAAGGATACAACCCTCACTATCCTGACAGACAAGAGCCCTGAAGCTCTGGAAGTTTACCGGCACAGCTCGGCCCACCTGATGGCGCTGGCTGTGCTCGAGCTTTTCCCAGGAACACAATTGGGGATTGGGCCCGCGATTGAAAGCGGCTTTTACTACGACTTCTACCGCAAAGAGCCATTCACCCCGGAAGACTTGGAGAAGATCGACAAGAAGATCCAGGAGTTGATTCAAATGGATCTGCCCTACGAACGGGTCATGGTGTCCAAACCCGAAGGTCTGGAGATGTTCCGGAACATGGGCGAAAAACTCAAGGTCGAACTCATCGAGGAAAAGGCTGACGAGCAATTTTCTTGTTACCGTCTGGGAAAGCTTACCGACTTCTGTCTCGGTCCCTATCTTCCTTCCATAGGGAAAATCAAGGCCATCAAAGTGCTCTCAGTGGCTGGTGCATATTGGAAGGGCGACGAAAAGAA
>JBGPHY010000074.1:0-14052 GCA_041484625.1 Terriglobia bacterium
GAAACGCCTGCTCGATATTAGGTTGAAACGATTCGACCGACTCGTAAATCTTCCCCAGAAGGAAATAACCGAATGTCATCCCCGGGTCAATTTTGATGGCCTCCAGCAACTCTTTTGCCGCCTCCTCATATCTCACTGCCAGGTAATAAGCGGACCCTAATCCTAAGTGCATTCTTCCGGACTTGGGGAAGTCCCGAACACCAGAGGCAAAAATGGCAATGGCAGCCGGGTTGGTCTGATGTTTCAGGAGTTCATAAGCGTAGTCAAAACGAAAACCCTCATCGTCAGGTTTCAATTCAGCGGCTTTTTGGAAAGAGCGCACAGCTTCCAAGTAATGGCGTTGTTCCTCTTCGACCATGGCCAGAAGGTTATAGGCTTCCGCACGTGGTTGTTGTTTCAGCAGCGGTTCGAGCACCTGGGCGGCATTTGCATGTTGTTTAGATTGGAAATAGGCCAATGCTAAGTTGTAATGCACGTCATAGGAATCAGGCTTCACCTTCCTGATCTGCTCCAGGATCTGGATGGCAGCGGCATACTCATTGTGAAAAGCTAACAGACTGGCCACCTCGAAGAGGCGGGGATCCTGAGGCTTGAGCAAACCATTGAGCTCTTGGGCAGTCTGCCGGGCTGCCAGGCGGCGCTTGAGAAGAAGTTGACATTCCAGGATTCCGGTCAGGGGGGGAACATCAGTGGTTCGAGCCGCGTGAACCTTCTCGAAAAAGGGCAAGGCTTGGGCTGGTTTCTTTTCAGACAACACAATCAAACCGAGCTGATAATTGGCTGCCGCATCGTCAGGGTTGATCTTCAATGCTCTCAAAGCCGCCTGCCGTGTTTGTTCCACCTTTTGATTCTCGAAGTAATCCCGAGCCTGCTGGGAAGATCCTGGCGCAGCCTTCAGTTTTCCCGTCGGCCCCGGGGTTTCGAGGGGTAACAAAATCAGCAGCAGGATGGAGAGGGGCTTCATCAATTGCCTATAAGACAACAGATGCTTGTAGGGCGAAAATTCTCAAACCTGAGATGAACGGTGGAGGGTCGTTCATCTCGGATTTGGAAGACGCCCCCCCTCAATGCCGGATGCCATGTTCGTGCATGCGGCGATGAAGGCGCTCACGCGCGTCGGTAAAAGTCTTGAGCACTTGCGCGAAACGTTCCGGGTCCGGCTGGGTCGCCAGGTTTTGCGCCCAGGTCTCGGCTTCATCGATCAGGGTCATCAGATAAGCCGCCACTGTTTCAGAGAATAGTTCCTGTCCGGCGATCTGCACATAGACAGGAGAGGTATGGGCCGCGACTTGCATCACTCCGCTGAACCGCGACGCGCAGCGGGCCGCCAGCCAGCACGACCCGGGGACCTTAACCTTCTCGTTCAAAGTCAATTCCTTTATGCCCGCGGATTCCTCTCGTGAAGCCACCACCTGGCCGTTCATCACCACCTCAAGACGATGAATAGGAACGAAGCTTTTCACTTCAGCTTGCACTTCTATGGTGGCGCCGCCCGTTCCCACTGTAATCTCGCTGCCCGGTGATTTGCCCTCGGCCTGAAAGAACAGCAGTGGCCCTGAAGTCATGAAGGTGTTGCCGCCGCGAACCGCCTGAGCCCAATTGGGAAAACTGAATTCTTCCTGACCCAGGTAAGCGTAACCCCGGTTTGAGCCAGGTGGCGTCCAGGCACCCATCTTGTCGGTTCCACCGACAACGGGCAAGCGATAGCCGCAGTTCAAATAGCGGTACCAGTCCTGGAAGCGCAAGTTGTTGAAGTGCTCGGTCATATTCACAGGCCAGAGTTCCACCGCATCGATTTTGCCTAGCACGATATCCGCTGCCAGCTCGGCAGTCGGATAAGGGAAGTGGACAGCCACCGCCAGGCCCTCGCGTTTGCGGCAGGCGTCTGCCCATTCGGCCAGACTGTTCCAGAGCGGCCCGCCAATGTAGCTCTCTTCCGGTCCGCTGGCGGACATGGGGAAGACCGGCCGACCGTGTCCTCCGAGTAGACCGAGGTGGCCCAAAATATGCTGGCGATTCTCCGTGCCCACCCACACCATCATTTCACCATCGGGCGACCTCAGGGGGCCATACGACAAGTCACCTACGTTGGAAAAGAGGTCCCCCCATTGGGCTGCGAGCAAGTTGATCAGGTTCAGGCCTTCCGCCTGTCCTTCCAGAATGGCCGTAGTTGGGGAGAGAAAATGGACATGAGTGTCAGCGCACACCCATCCTTGCTGGCGCAAATTCGCGAGCCGGGATATCTCCAGGTTCAGTTCCCGCTGCCCGGAACCGATGGTTAACTTCCTACGGACTGCTTCGTACTCGAACCCCTTGCTCATTTCCAGGTAAATCTCGCCCACCGGCAGCTCCACCTGAAAGGTCCCATCCACAATGGCGAAGGGGCTATCCCTGACTCTCACGTCAGCACCGTAATCCTGGAACCAGGCGTTGTTGACTTCGGTTCGGTGGCCATAAGGGGGAATATAGCGACCCTCGGGAGACCGGAACGCCAAGCGAACCGGCGTGGGGCGGCGGGTCGTGGAATCGAGGATCTGACCCTGCAACCACACCTTGTTCGTTTCCAGGATCTCAATCCGCGCCCCTCGTCGACGGGCCTCCTGTTCACGGCCCGGCGAGACTTGAGCCAAATCGAATTCATAACGCTGGCCCGATTTGTGGTCGTGAAGCCATAGTGTGGCCTCCGAGCTAGCAGCGACTTCAGCATAAAGATGGCTTCCTTTTTGAATCTGTGGAAGGCTTTCACCAAGCCCGGCAATGGGAGCGGCAAGCCACTCCTGCGGTTTAAAATTGGACGGCACGAAAGTCCTTGCCACGACCCCCAGGTCTACGCCGATTTCCCACCGCTCCTTGTCTTCCGCTGTCGCCTCCGGCAAAGTGAGGCGGAAAAGGCTCAGACGCCGATGGCGCAGCGGATTCTCACGCCCCTGGAACAGCGTCAGTCCGCAAACGGCCAGGAGATCGTTGCTGGCGGACTGTAAACGGAGGCTCTTGATCGTCAGGTCTGGATGCGGGTTGGCAAGAGCACAGATCCAGAGGGTGGCGTTAGTCGGCAAAGAGGGATCAGACGGATAAGAACTGTCCCATACGCCGATCTGCAGGTCGCCCCACATCTGGGCATTGGGCAAAGGATCCGCAAGCTGCCGTGCAACATCTTGCCGATGCGGCACACTGGCAAAACTCAAATGCCCCCAGAAGGTGGAAATCGAGTTCACTTCAAAGCGTCGGCGAATGGGCAAGACAACTTCCTTGCCTTCTTCGTAAGTCAATACTACGTCGGCCAGCCGTTGGCCCACCTTTTCGATGACATCTTCCCGGGGTTTGGGTTCTTCGTGCTCATCCCAGTCACAGAATTGAGCCAGACAAACAAATCCGGCTTTGTGACGCAGTGGAATTTCGACCGAGCGGGCAGTCCATGAGGCAGGTTGTGAGCTAAGAACCACCCAGGCTTTTTTCTTCACCTCTTCCGGGCCCAGGATAAAGGGGATCCCCCGGAAGACCTGTTTACCTGCAGGCAGCCGGATCAATCCGTCCTTAGCGGACGCACGGCTCAGTCCTTTGGCCTTCTCGCGCGGCCCAAACTCGGAGGAAGAGGCGGTGAAAAAAGAGGAAAGGTCGATTGGGGAAAACTTGCCCACGGCGGACTCGGCTCCAGTCATGGGTTTGGGAGTGGGCGAGGTTTTCTGTACGAGAGCCAGCGTGGGCCAAGCTCCGCTCATGGTTTGTATGAAATCTCTTCGAGACCAATGGGTGTTGGAATTCATGACACCTAACCCTCGGCAATGATCCAGTGAATCGGTTAAGGCACTTCATATTCCCTCTGCAGGCAAAGGAATTGCAGCAGTAAGAGGAAGAGGTGAATCTCCATCAATCATTCGGTGATTGCAGTCCCTAATACCTCAGTACTTCCAAATCTGCAGCGCCTCCGGCAGGCTACCGGCGCGGACCAGATGGGCCGAAACTCCGTGGAGCTTATAGAGTGCGCGAGTGTAGTTAAAAGGCTCGGGAAGATCTGTTAAGGACACGATTCGTCGCGGCGCAAATGCGGCTGCGACCTCCGGGATGTCAGTCACCCTGAGAACATTCAGCAGCGCGGGTCTCTGCCAATGAGATCCCGGAGGATCATCGAGAATAATCTGCCTGACCCGCTCATCAAAAAGGCCGGCATAGAGAGCCAGAATTCCCATGTCGCCTTTGCCATAAAGCGAAATGGGACGCGAGGAGAGCTTCTCATCATCCGCCAGCCATTGGACAGCGCGCAAAATATCCCAAACCTGCATAGAGGCTACGGTTCGGCCAGCCCACAAGGCGGTCCGTTCAATCTCGGCATTTTCAAAGGCACTCACTGGATGTTCGGTTAATCGAGGATTGAGAATCAGGACCGTATAGCGGCCGAAGAGCGGTAGTAAATCGTCGAGATCGAGGAAGTAAATCGAATCGCCAGGACGCTTGACATAAATCAGCACGGGCGCTTCCTTGGAACTGTCCTTGGGCTTAAAGAGTTGGGCCCGGATCCTGATCCCGGGTTCACTGGTGAACTCAATGTCTTTGTAGTCGGCGTAACGGGCGGCCCATCCTCCGTCGAAGGGAAGGAGAGTTGTCTGAAAAGTGATCTTTTCTCGGGGAAACCAGCGAAAGACTTTGTCTTTAAGCTGGTCTAATAGTTCCCGACGCCGCTCCTTCCACTGTGTCAATGAGGTCCAATCCCGCAGCGGGGCAGTGGGAATGAAGAGATTGTGGATCCTGTAATTGATCGCACCTGGCGGGAGTTTCGTGAGGCAAGCCAGAGTTTCGGGCGGCTCCGTCTTGATTTCTCCATCGGGGGATGGGCCGGCGTCATGATTCAGCCATTGACCCATCCACTCCCGAACGCTTTTGAGAAAAAGCGGCGCATCAGTATGGCCCACATCATCGTCGACCTCCCGCACTGGTGCCAGTTCTACCTTGCCACCTGCATAAAGGTCATAAATCTTCTTCACTTTCTGGAAGACCTCATGGTAGCCATCAGGAGGAAAGTCCGGGTCCTGTCTGCCACTGCACATGATGAGCGGGCGCGGGGCAATCAAGGCACCGACAAGGGAGAAATCCTCCAGGAAGGTATTGTGGAAGTAGATGCAATCGCATTGGCCGGCCGCCCTCCAATGGGCAGCTTGAGAGCCAAAGGTGAAGGTCGAGCACACCGGCGCCGCCACGGCAATGCGTTCGTCCACGGCCGAGGTGTACCAGGTGACCGAGCCGCCGCCGGAGATGCCCGTCATCCCGATGCGTTTCTTGTCGACTTCCGGCCGCGTCTCCAAATAGTCCAGGGCGCGCACGGCATTCCAGACTTCGGTCCCGACAGGAGTGTAGCCAAGAGACATCCAATTCCACAAATTCAAGTCGTGGATTCCGTGGTGGATGCCTGCCACTTCGCCGAATTCCAGCGTGTCAAGCACGAGGCAGGCGTACCCGTTGGACGCAAACCAGATGGCGCGGTCTTGATAAGAAGATTTTGCCCCGAGAGGGTGCGGAGAATGCCCGCAAGCATAGAGAATGGTCGGAAGGGGGCTTGACGAGCCGGTGGGAACATAAAAGTTTCCGGTAACGTAAAGCCCGGGCAGACTCTGAAAGACGATCTTCTCGATCCGATACTTGGAACGCTGAACAGTGCCGGTAATCTGGGCTTTAAGCGGCGTGCGTTTTGGCAGCGGATCCAGTCCCAACATGAAGAGCAATTGCTGCCTGAGTAGCGGGCGCCGCTTTTTCCAGGTCTCAAGGTCGCCAATAGGTGCCAGGCACTGAGAGGATATTCCCGCGGCGGTTTCTTTGAGATAGGTGATGACCATCTGGTGCCGCCTTTCGGCGTCGTTTTGAGCGTAGAGTGGCAACCAGGACCCCAAAAGGGCCAATAGGAATGCGGTCCGAGAAAGTTTTGTCATCATAAGCTTGACGTTAAGGGTGTTTGGAAATGGAAAAGACGTGGGCCAAAACCAACGCGATTGCTCCCAGCAAAGTAGGCGCTTCCTTTATTGACGAGGCCTTTATTCTCAAACCTTCCAGATAATACTGGGGAACCCGGCTCCGGACCGTGGAAACGATTACTTCTTCAATAATGTCCCACGCACCAACCAGCTCGTCACCAACGACCACCATTTCTGGATTCAATCCAAAAACGAGGTTGGAAATTCCCAAACCGAGGTACTCAGCCGTACTCTGTAAAGCCTTTCGGGCGGCTTCTTCACCTCGATGAGCGCGCTCGATCACTTCGCGAATGCCCAGTTTCTCCGGCTGCGACACCGGATCTTCAGATCCATGGAGTGACTGGATATACCGCTTGACAGTGGCCATATCTGACGCATACATCTCCCAGCAGCCGTGATTCCCGCATACGCACTTCTCTCCGTCTGGAAAGAGCGAGGAATGACCGAATTCGGCAGCTCCGTCACGAGCGCCATTGAAGATCTCGCCATTGAGGATGAGGCCAGTTCCCAAACCGTCACGAGTCGTGATGTAGACTAGATTTCGGGCTCCACCGTTCTTGCCCTCACCAAACCAAATCTCGGCAAAAGCAGCCAGTTTCGCATTGTTCTCGAAAAAGACGGGCATCTCGAGATGCTTTCGGAGTTGTTCCCCAGCTGGAACATTCATCCAACCAAAGTTCTCGGCTGCAATGATTCTCCCGGTCTCCTTCTCGATGTAACCTGGCAATCCGACGCCCACGCCTCCCAAGCTGATCCTCTTGCGGGAGAGGGAATGGCTTGAGAATTTCCTGATTCTCTCCCCCAAACGAGAGAAGAACTTGGGATCATCGAGGGTTGTTTTAATGTACTCCCTCCCCTGCAATTCCCCATTTAGATCCGCCAACGCGACAATGGTCTCTTCTTTCCCCACCTCAACTCCCAGAGCATAAAGTCTCTTAGGATTCAGATAAAGATGCTTGGGCCGACGACCACCACTGTAGCGTCCACTCTCCCCCTCATAGATCCATTTTCGCGATAAAAGACGGTTGCTAATGATGGTTACTGTGCTTCTCTGCAATTTGGTGCGTTTCGCAATCTCTGCCCTGGAGATTGGCTGATGTTCCCGAATCAAGTTCAGTACTAGCTTCTGGTTAATTTCCTTGATTGTCTTCTTCCCGGCGCTATTGGTATTGTGGAGATCGATCTTCTTCATGGAGACTCCGTGTTCATTCATTGAATTATTTTATGAATTCAATGTAAAAGTCAAACCCCAATTGTGCGAGGGCTTCTCCCTTCTGACAACCGCCCGAGAAGCGGTGCGATCACTCGCCCTTGTGTTGATGCAGCGGAGCGCTTGTGATATGAATGGCAATTGAGTAGTCATCTCACAGCATGGAGGATCCATCCATGAGTTCTCTCCCCGACAAGGCTTTATTCAAAGTATTCACTGGTGCCGCTGATGTGTCTCGTCGCCGGTTCCTGTTCGGATGTGCGGCTTGTACCGCTTGTGCAGGTCTGGGCCTGAAACCGCATTCCATGATGGCCCAGGATGCTGGGATTGCCAGCAATTTCAAGAAACCTCGGATCCGGCTGGTATTTACCCACATCGACCCGAAGACCCCAACCTGGCCCTACCAGGGGTTCGATTACAAAGGTCGCAAGAAGGAATTGACTCAGCGTCTCTTAACGGCCTGCCCGGGCGTGGACTTTCTGCCTGCCACTGTTCTCAACGAAGCCCAGGCCAAAGAGTTGATCCAGAAAGACCGCGGAGTGGACGGGTACCTGGTCTACATGGTCGGAATCTGGAGCGGTGGGCCCCGTACGATTGCATTTTCCGGTAATCCCACCCTGCTGGTCGATGATCCTTATGCCGGTAGCGGCGAGTTCCTCATCGTCAACGCCGAAGCGCGCCGCCAGGGGATGAAGGTCGCGGGAGTCTCCTCCTCCCGATTTGAAGACGTAGTTCAAGCAGTCCGGGCTTTTGAGGCCCTCAAGAAGTTGCAGCAATCCGTCATCGTGGACGTCACTGACAGTAGTCGACTCTGGGGGGATCCTCAGGAAATCCGCAAAGTCTTTGGGGCACGCATTCAGAAAGTCTCTTCGGCTGAGTTGAACCGAGCCTACCAGAAGAGCGACGCCAGCCAGGCTCGTCGCCAGGCTGAGGCCTGGATGGGAAACGCCGAAAAGGTCGTAGAGCCGTCGCGAGAGGAGATTGAAAAGTCTGCTTTGATGTATCAGGCATTGCAGGCGGTCATGAACCAACACCAGGCCCAGGCCATCGCGGTGGATTGCCTTGGGCTTTTTTATGCGGGAAAACTACCGGCTTATCCCTGCCTGGGATTCTTC
Organism: Terriglobia bacterium; assembly: GCA_041484625.1. Classification (GTDB taxonomy): domain Bacteria; phylum Acidobacteriota; class Terriglobia; order Versatilivoradales; family Versatilivoraceae; genus JBGPHY01. The sequence continues at coordinate 8,286 of JBGPHY010000074.1, forward strand.
CAGCTCAACAATGACGGTCGGGTCGGGGCCTGTGAAGGAGATCTGCCGTCAGCAGTCAGCATGCTGCTGTTGACCTACCTGGTCGGGAGGCCTGGCATGATCTCGGACCCGGTACTTGACACTTCAAAAAACCAGATCATCTACGCTCATTGCGTAGCGCCCAACAAGGTCTATGGCCCCTCCGGGCCAGCTAATCCCTATCAGATTCGCTCCCATTCGGAAGACCGCAAAGGCGCCGCTGTCCGCTCCCTCCTGCCTGTGGGTGAAATGACCACTACACTGGAGGTCGATCCAGTCAAGAAGGCAGTCATCCTGCACCAAGCAAAAGCAGTGGAGAACATCGATGAGGACAAAGCCTGCCGGACCAAGTTGGCAGCGGAAGTGAAGGGCGACATCCAAAAGCTCATGGGTGAATGGGACCGCTGGGGCTGGCACCGGGTCACCTGCTATGGCGACCATCGCCAGGCTGTGGAAACGGCTGCGGGCCTGTTGGGCTTGAAGGTGATAATGGAGGCATAGGTTAGCTCCCCTCCTCGCTGAGGAGGGGGCCAGGGGGTGGTCCGATGAATCAGCGCATGGTGCACAATACAAAGGAAATGAAGGAAGTGCGACGAAGCCTGAGAAAATCATTAACTCCCGCTGAAGCCCTGCTCTGGAAGAATCTCCAGCGGTCTCAACTCGCGGGAAAAAAGTTCCGTCGCCAGCAGAGCATCGGAAGATATGTCGTTGACTTCTACTGCCCTGAGTGTCGACTAGCCATTGAATTGGACGGGCAGGTTCATTTTAACTCGATTAGGTCTGCATGCGATGCTGCAAGGAGCGAATTCCTCAAGGAGTTCAATATTCGGGTATTGCGTTTTGAGAATAGGCAAGTTTTTGAGTCGCTGGAGTTGGTATTGAACGTGATTCAAGCCAATTTGACCACCCCCCACCCCTCCTGAATCAGGAGGGGAGCTTTTTCTCGAGCTCCCCTCCTCGCTGAGGAGGGGATCGAGGGGTGCTCACATGGTTTCGTGCCAATGGTCAATCGGCACCCCTGGCCTCCTTCACCGTTAAGATCTGGTCGGCCTTGACGTCGGTGAGCACCTGCACAATCCCGCTCGGCCAGTGGAATTCAATCCGGTCAGCCTTGGTTGCACTTCCCAGACCAAAGTGGACCCTCTTGTCACTGGAGGAATTGTAACCTACCGTGGTAGTGGCGTGGTTGTATTGGGAACCATTAGCCGTGGTCAGCTTGATCCGGGCACCTAAACCGTCCCGATTGCTCTGGGTCCCAACCAGTTTGAGCAGGAGCCAATGATTTCCATTGTCGGTGCGATTCATCAGAACCTGGGGATTTGAATTCAGCACCGCAACCACGGCGTCAATCTTGCCGTCGTTGTTGAAATCTCCAAAAGCCGCTCCGCGATGAGGGAGGGGGACATTGAAATCCGGCCCCGCCTGAGGCCCCACATCTTTGAAGTGCAGATTGCCAATATTTCGAAACAAAGAATTGGGCAATTCATACGGCCGGTGTTCAACCTCCATGGAGTTGTCGAGGATGGCGGCATTGGCAGTAAACAGGTCTTTCCACCCATCATTGTCAAAATCGAAAACCCCGACTCCCCAAGCCGTGAGCCGACTGGTTTGAACGGTCAACCCCGAGGCGCTGGTGACTTCTTCAAATTGGTCCCCCACGTTCTTATAGAGCGGGAAGGTATCCCCAAACATCGCCGTATGAAAGATCTCCGGCTTGCCGTCGTCGTTGATGTCGCGGAAGTCGGCTCCCATGCCGGCCACGGTCCTTCCCATCTCGTTAAAGGCCACACCACTCAGAATTGCCACTTCTGAGAACTTGCCATTGCCGTCATTGTGGAACAGAAAATTGCGGAAGGTGTCGTTGGAGACAAAGATATCGGTGAACCCGTCGTTATCGTAATCGGCCAGCGCAATACCCATGCCCTTCCCGGCATGTTTGGCAATCCCCGATTCTTCCGAAACATCCCTGAAGGTCCCATCTCCATTATTCCGGTAGAGAATGTTGGGCAACCCTTCAAAATTATTGGGTGAACAGTAGGCAGGTATCCCTTGCAGCGTGCAATGGGGGGCAGTCGCAATTGAGTAATTCAAGTAGCTGTTGACAAAGAGGTCTAATCGTCCATCATTGTTGAAGTCAATCCAACCTGCCGTGATGGCCCAGACTTTGCCGTTCTTCGGAATCACTCCGGAGACTCCAGCCTTCTCCGTGACGTCACTGAAGGTCCCATCCCCGTTGTTGTGAAAGAGTTGATTGTGGTTGAAACCACAGACGTAGAGATCCATGAAGCCGTCATTGTCATAGTCCCCCGCCGCTACCCCCATGCAATAAGCAATCCCCTTCAGACCGGCCTTTTCGGTCACGTCGGAAAAGGTCCCGTCCCCATTACTGTGATAAAGCCGGTTGAAATAGGCAGGATCAGATTTGTCCATCCCCGGGATGGTTGCCCCGTTAGGGAAGTAGATATCCAGGAATCCATCGTTGTCAAAATCAAAAGCCGCAGCCCCACCCATCATGGTTTCTATAGAATATTTAATGGGTGTGACACTGTTCTTCAGCACGAAATTTATCCCCGATCGGGTGAGCGTGTTCTCAAAGAGAATCGGGCCCTGCGGGTTCCTGGGGACAGTCTGCACCCGCATTGAAGCCGGGCTTTTAGGCGATGGGGGTTTCCCTGGAGTCTGCGCGCTAGATAAAGGTGCCGGGACCAGGCTCAGAAACAGGAACAGAACCCTCAAGGGAAGCTGGAGGTACAGCGGCTTGAGGGAGAGGAGGCGCCAGATTCGAAACATTGCTAGATTATATCCGCTCGGGATCCCGAATCAAGATGGGAGAGGGACATTGCAGTTTGCCAGGTCAACCTCAATGACGCGCCTCGGGCTGAGGACGACTCTTTTGAGAATGGCTCTTTCCATTAACCTCTCGCTTCATCGAGGGGGCATCGAGAGTGGGAAACCCGTGATAAACGGAAACCTTTCGATGACTCGAGGGGTTAATGGCATAAAACACCGACCGTACCTTGCGCCCGATGACGGGCGCACTCCCAGGGACAGCATTTTCATTCGCGGTGGTGCGCCAGAATGGGGCATGAAGAATTCTCTTGAAAATCGTCCTCGCCGTCCTCGTCCTTGGTTCTTGACAGAGAGAGTCTCGAGTACGACGACGAGGACGATTTTCAGAGGAGCCATCTATTGTGTCGGTTTGGTGCGCCTTACAAACTCCCGTTTCTGTAAAGGTGTTGCATAGCGCGGCACAACCATCCGGCTACTGAAACTTACCTCTGTCCTTCAACCGGTAAAACAACCACCGTCTGGCAGATCTCAGGGGCGGTCACGGGAAAAAGGACCGGGTCGCTCTGCTCCAGGACAGCTTCAACATAGTATTCGATGGCCTTGTCTGAGGAGGTCACAGGCGGCACCTGGGCTGAGTACACGCCGCGATTAATGTGAACGACTGGGATGCGGCTAAATCCTTTGTCCCCGACTCTGCGCCAGTATAGATTCATTTGGCTGGGCGGCCTTTCGGAAAGAACATTGACTCTCAGTCTCAACGGTTCTCCTGCTTCCATAGCTGATCGAAGTGTGGGCACGAAGACCCGTGCGGGACCCTGGTACCTGCTTGAAGGCCTGGCTTCTTGCGGGAGCGGCTCACCCAAAAACTCTTCCAATTCCTGTTCAGGCTTGATTAGTAATTCGGAAAAATTGTGCTGCTCCCAGTTGGCCACAGTACCCAGTTCTCCGGAATTACTCACCGAGGCCAGGAGATAACCATACACCTCACGCACTGCCTGAACGAGCCGAATTCGCGCTGGGAGAGCTAGTTCTGCTGTCCTTTTCTTCCGGATTGCTGGGTCTATTTCGGACTTCATTTTTTCCATGGCCGTGTTAAACGCCGACCAGAGACAATTGACTCGAGCCATCCCTCTCAGATAACGAAAGCTGTTCAACCAATAGTCAAAGCGCTCCTGGTTTCCAGGGCCCTTCACCGTTGGCCCCAGGGCAGCCAACTCTTCGACAAAATTGTATTCTTTTCGGACTTCGTCCCAAGGGCGGGAATCCGGTTTCAGATTGCCTGGCCCATCCACCCAGTCCGATGGACGCGGCAAGTACCCATCGATTCGTTCGAAGACCCTGGCAGCTTGGGGGCCCGCTTGACGTCCGAACTGAATACCGGCCCAATCCTGATAGAAATCTGCCACTGCCGGAAAGACGGGCCTAGAGGAGGGCCAATCCGCAACGTAATCCCGGTAGGCCGGGCCGCCACAATTGATTTTCTGGGAATACCCCGAGCCCTCGATGACAATGGCTGCAATGGAAGGGACATCGATTTCGGCGATAAATTCAACATCCAGCCACCCGTCGTTGACCGCAACGTCAGGCGTCTCATGGATAAATGGTCTGTTCTGGCCGACCCGCCCAAAGATATCAAGCCTGTCAAGGACCCGTCGGCCCTGGATTTCCACCGCGAAAATTCTCCGGCCCGGGGCATCAAACTGAGATTCAGCAAACTTCAGAATGACCTTGTAGCGGCCATTCGGAACGCCCAAGCGATATCCTGAAACATCGACCCGCATCCCCTGGTAGAGTGGTGCTTCGTCGACGCCTTGAAATGTCGAAGGGGCATAAGTCACTTGTTTGCCGCCGATGGGGCCTGCCCTAGAGGGGCGGGTCATGGTATGAGGGAGAGTGTTAGTCCAAGTGCTCTGGTCCCAGGATGCCTGGGCCAGCGCAGAGACCGCTGGTCCAAGAACACGCGTTCTCCAATGAATTCCCATCAGCCCCTCACACCCGTAACGCAGAGCATCCGCCGCATCTCGTCGCATCCGCCCTACCCACAACTGAATCGAGGTCAGTGCCGGGTCATCTTCCAGCCATGGAATCGCCCACTTGGGCCGGCCTGTAATTCCGCCAAAACTCGGATCGATGGGAGCATGTCCCACCTCCCGGTTAATGCAGCTCACCGGAATATCCTTGGGGAGGAATTTGTTGAATAGGGTTCGATCATTCTGGGGACCCAGCACCCAGCCACAAGTGGCCATCCGGAAAGGAGCGCGCACTCTCTGCAAGGCCGCCAAAGCCGCTTGCATGTCAGTGGTGACGGCCTCGACTTCCGGCGCCGAGACTCCTTTCCATGTCCAATTCTCCGGCGTCCAGAGCCAGTAATAATCCAGCAGGTGTATTCGCGCGATCCTATTGAACATTCCTTCGTAGAGTTCTTCAACCACCGTTGGGTCATCCGGGTTTTTTCCCATCGTTTTGAGACGTTCCTTCAGAACCGCAGGGACTGTCAACGGGGTTTCGGTACCTATGCAAGTCTGAATCCCCAGTTGCCGGGCCCAGCTGAATGCCTCGCGCAACATGGAGCCAGTCCGATCAAAAACCTGGTTGCTATCCGCGACCGACCCTGGTGAAGGGAGAAAGTCCTGCATAACGTCAGCCCCGTAGGCATCGCGGTCAAACAGCTCTTTTGCGCCAAACCAGAATTCCCCGGTCTTCCGCGCCCGATATCCCCAATTGCCGCGCAGAGTATTCTGGTAGCTGGAAGGGTAGCTGAACCTCACCAATCCATGTTCGTCAGAGTCGCCGGGCAGTCCTATCCATGTGGTCGGTTCAGCATTAGGGCCACCCTCCGGATAGGTGTGAAGACCAATGAAATTCATCCTTAACTTAGGCAATTGAGAGAGAATAGCTTTATAGTCATCCAAGTTCCACCAATCGGGGCCTTCAGGAAAATCATGGAAGGGCTGAATTC
>JBGPHY010000075.1:0-14036 GCA_041484625.1 Terriglobia bacterium
AATTGCCTTGTCCAGGAGGCCTACGGGGTTTCTTCGTCGCCGCGACGGCTAAGTTTGCGGCATTTGTTGGTGGCGGCCGGATCCTCACCGGCAGCGGCTCAAACGGCGATTGGCCATTTCTCCGACAAACACGAATCTCCTGAAACCTGGAGAGTGCTCCTCCAGCGCTACCAGTCGGTGAGCTCCGGCTGTAAGGAGACTGCCCTGCTCGAATTCCTCAGAAGCTGTCCATTGGAGAAGAAAATCATTTTCGTGCATCACCGGGCAACGCTGGAGCGTCTGTCGCATCTCATTCTTTCGGAGGGTATTCCCTTTGTTCGGTTTGAAGGCGCCATGAGCGGGCCTGAGAAAGATCGTTCAGTTGCTCTCTTTCAACAGGAAGTCCCTGTGCTCCTCAGCACAGAATCAGGAGGAGAAGGCCGCAACCTCCAGTTCTGCAGCACCCTCGTTAACTTCGACCTCCCCTGGAACCCCATGATGATCGAGCAACGCATTGGCCGGCTGCATCGGATCGGACAATCCCGCGAGGTCTTCGTTCTTAACCTGGCGGTAAAAGGCACATTGGAGGAGTACATTTTGAAGATCCTGGACGAGAAGATAAACATGTTTGAGCTGGTGGTCGGTGAAATAGGCGCCATCCTGGGCGAACTGGAAGAGGAGCAAGAATTCGGAGATTGGGTGTTCTCTGCATGGATGGAGGCTCAGGACGGAGACCGTCACACCGCTTTTGAGAAACTGGGCAGCAAATTGGCCCAGGCCCAGCGGAAATACGAAGGGGTCAAGGTGCTTGATGAGGAATTGTTTGGGGATGCATTTGTGACAGAGTAGTCCCCTCGGCCCGCCCCTTGGCAGGCTGTGGAGTCCTTCTATGAATCCATCCGTCGTTGCATTCCGGAGTTTTGTCGCTCGCCTGATGAAGTGCGAGGGCGCTTTGGTGGAAGAGACGGATCCGGTCGGGTTGGATTTTATCGCTCCGGATTCCCTGCAACAAGCGCTTGGTATTCCCGAGGAGGGGAGGCTTGGGTTCGCGGCAGACTTGCCGCCAGGAGCCATTCGGGTTCACTTTGAATCGGATTGGATCGAGAAGGCTGCCCTCGTCATGGGGGACCGCGGGCGGTACCAAATGAGAGTGCTGGATGCCCCGTTACCCGCCTTGGCGCATTCCGACCAGTTGTTGCAGCGCGCGCTGGTCCTGCAGAATGCCGTTTACCGTTTCATCCAAGTGTTCCCTGCTTGGAGCCGGTACCTGATCGTGACGTTTCGCTATGCCGCCGTCTCAGATGAGAAGCGCGAAGGACTGGTACAGATGGGGGTGAATCTCTCCACTGGGAGCCCGCTGGATGACATGCTTGAAGTGCTGCCGGCCGCTCTTGCATTGCGATCCTCGCCGCCTGACACAGCATTGCCTGCCGAACCACTCCCCCCGTTGTGGGAGAAACAGAAGCTGAATCGCTGGCTCGATGTGGGATTGACGACTCGAATCCGCCGGCAGCTTGAACCCTTCTTGAAAAGCCTGCAACGCCGTCTGGAACGAGATGTGGCACGCATCCACGAATACCATGATGCCCTGTATCAAGAGTCCCAGAAGCGGGCTCTTAGGCAGCCGGCAGATTCCGAAAAGGAAGATCGCCGGCAGGAAGCCATTCAACAGGAATACCTGGCCAAGGCCTCTGACTTGCAGCAGAAGTATGCATTGAAGATTGAAGTCCGTTGGCTCCAAACCCTGCAAATCATTCTGCCGGTGCAACGATTCCAATTGCTTCTTAAGAGACGCAAAGGGGAACGCTCGTTTCACCTCGACTGGAATCCCCTGGTTCGTCGGTTGGAGACTCCTCCTTGCGAGTACAGCTATACTGCAGAGCCTGGTCGCATGCTCTGCGATGATACCTTGCACATGATCCATCCAACCGCTCACGCCGCCTGCCGGAATTGCAGTAAGCCCTATTGCCGGGTCTGTCATCCGGACCAGTGCCCCCACTGTCACGTGGCCTGAAGGCCCTCACCCCGGAAAACTGTCAGATCCCTGGCAAGGGCATCATAGGCGGGTGGCTCTTTATTGAACAGGCGGATTCAGCGGTTTTCTGACCTGTTCGCGAGCGGATTTCTGCCGCTCCCTCACGGATTGGCGGCTGGTCTCAAACTCGCTGGCCCCTCGATCAACAGCGCGCTTGCCGGGAACGACCACGCCAAAAAAGTCCCGTCCGCCGTCCCCTTCGATCCATACCCCGGAATCGATGGCGCTTGATCCCGGCAACAATTGGTATCCGGAGAGACTCCCGATTCCCAAACCGCCGGAACCGGCCGAGACAAGGAGCGGATCCTGGGTAAGAAAATGCAAGTCTTCGGGGCGGTCGATCTGGACACCAAAATAGAGATTGTGGTCAAACACTGTGCCCCGTGCAGATTCCAGACCGGCCCCCAGCACATAGGTCCCGTCCGCGTTTCTCCCGACGGCGTGCCCGTAGCGCCCAGTGCCCTCTGTATAGAAAATGTTATTGGAGAAGAGAGTGTCCGTGGTCCAACCCGACCAGTCAGACATCAGCAGGACACCTCCAATGGCCAGAATTGCGCCGGCCCCAAGCCAATGAAATCGATTTGACAGCGACATAGGCGGCTATCGATTCTGCAAATTGAGAGTGACCAGGCGGGAACTACCGTTCGGAGGGGATACCAGCAGGACCAGGAACCCGTCTTGCTGAGACTGGGCAAGCAACTGCTGATACTGGACCAGCGATCTCACCGGAGAACGATTCATCTCCAGAATCACCTCACCGGGCGCCAGGCCAGCCTCGGCGGCAAGGCCAACTTCTCGAACGTTCACAATGACCACCCCGCCTCGCAGCCCCTCCATGTGCAAGAGCCGGCGATGTTCAACCGTGAGTTCCTGAACCGCAATCCCCAGGCCGGGAGCCGACTTGGACTCAGGTCGTTCTCCGGTTTCCAACTGACGGGGATCCAGCGGAGTGACTTTCAGAGACTGTCGCTCCCCCACCTGGACGTCAAAGGTGATCTCCCTCTGGTTTCGTAGACCTCTCAGATGAATTCGAGTGCCGGGAGAGGTGCCGGCGATTTTCCTCCGGAAGAAATCCTCCCCCGGGATAGATGTTCCATCGATCTCCGTGATCACGTCATAACGCTGAATTCCTGCACGGGCGGCGGCGGAATCCGGTGCCACCTCAGCCACCAGGACTCCCTGCCGGGAACGCAGGTGCAGCAGTTTTTCATATTCCTCAGTGATCGACTCCGGCCCCAGCCCAAGGTATCCGCGAACCACGCGCCCGCGCTGTTCCAGTTGCTTGACGACATCTTTGACCAGGTTGATAGGGATCGAGAAACCGATTCCTCTCCCCCTGGTGCTGATCGCTGAGTTGATGGCGACAACTTCGCCACTCCCGTTAAAAAGGGGGCCGCCGCTGTTTCCATAATTAATGGCAGCATCCGTCTGGATGTACCGCTCGAACGGATTGTCATCGATTTTCCGGTCCTTGGCGCTCACGACTCCGACGGTAACTGTATGCTCATAATTGTAAGGATTACCCACAGCCATAACCCAGTCCCCGACACGCAGTTGATCGGAGTCTCCCAAGCGCACAGGAAGAAGACCATCTCTTGGATTGATTTTCAAGAGAGCCACGTCGGTCTCATGATCCGACCCCAGCAGTTTAGCCAGATACTCCCTGCCGTTATGGAGGCGGACGACAACATGGCGTGAGTCGTCGATGACGTGTTCATTGGTGACGATAATCCCGCGGCCGTCGATGATAAACCCGGAGCCATATCCCAGGCTTCGCCGTCTCCCCTCGCTGTCGGGCCGCCCGTTCGGCGGGATTTCCACCCCTTCCCGCAGAGGATTGACATCAATGACTCGGGTGGAGACTACGCTGACGACGGAAGGAGTCACCTGGTCGGCAATCTCTGCAAACGAGGCTGGCTGGATATTCTTAGAGGAAGAACTTGAAATCGGAGCGATCTTCTGGAAAAGGAATTCCTTGTAACTGCCCAGGAAAAATCCACCTAGGACAGAGACAGCCACAATGATCGTCAACCTGAGCTTTCGACTTTCCATGCGGTCCACTGTGCAAATAGGGCCTGAATGCAGGGTAACATCCCGCTGTAATTCTATATCGAATGCGCCCGGCCGGATCCTTATTATTATTGGGGCATCCGGGACCTTCCGGTCCGGATACCCTCCGGCGAATGTGCGATAGATACCTGGATACAGTTTCCCCCTTGCGCCAGGTCAACATCTATCGATTGGTCATTCCGTATTCTTTCAGTTTCCTCTGCAGGGTGCGGAGACCAATTCCAAGGACCTGGGAAGCTTTTGAGCGATCTCCGCTGGTCTTCTCCAGGGCCTGAAGGATGGCCTGTTTCTCTATCTCGGCCATGGCCAGGTTTTCGAGGCGCGGAGCTGCAACGGAAACCGGAGCCGTATCGGGTACCTGTTGGATCTCCGCCGGCAAGTCGCCTAACTCGATGATTTCAGTCTTTGAGAAAACCACCAGATTCTCGACCACGTTCCGCAATTCTCGGACATTGCCGGGCCAGGCATAGCGGGCCAAGGCTTCCATGGCGGCCGGAGAGACTCTTTCCAATCGCTTGCGATGCTCGGAAGCATAGCGTTCGATGAAGGTCCACACCAGAAGGGGGATATCCTCGGTTCGCTCGCGCAGGGGCGGAACCTGAAGCGTGACGACCTTCATCCGGTAGTAAAGGTCTTTGCGGAACTTCTCCTGATCGACGGCCAGGGCCAGGTCACGATTGGTGGCTGCGATCAGTCGAACATCCAGGTGCAGGGTAGCACTTCCGCCGACTCTCATGATCTCGCGGGTTTCCAGAAAACGAAGAAGTTTCACCTGCATGTCCAATGGCGATTCGCCGATCTCATCGAGAAAAAGGGTGCCTCCCTCCGCCAGTTCCAGCCTCCCGAGACGGCGTTCGGCAGCACCGGTAAAGGCCCCCTTCTCATATCCGAAAAGCTCGCTTTCCAAAAGGAAGGGATTAATCGCAGCACAATTCAGAGGCAGGAAGGGGCGGTCCCGCCTGGGGCTGTGCTGGTGGATGGTCTGGGCAATCAGATCTTTGCCCGTCCCACTTTCGCCTAAGAGGAGAACGGTGGACCGGGTCGGGGCCACTACGGACATCCGGTCGAGCAGTTGGAGCATTGCCGGAGTGTTAGTGACCAGTGAGTGGGTCCCGTACTTTCTGTCCAGTTGGCGCCTCAGGAAGCGCAATTCATTCTGGTAGGCACGCTTTTCGAGGATCTGGGAGACACGCTCCCGGAGTTCAAAAAGATCCAACGGTTTAAGGATGTAATCGTCCGCTCCCATCTTCATGGCATCCACGGCAGATTCCACAGTGCCATGTCCGGTCACGATCAGGAATCCGGCTTCCGGGTTGACCTCGCGGACTGCTCTGAGAAGAACCATCCCGTCCACCCTGGGCATCTTCAGATCGCTCACGACCAGATCGACGTCCTTGAGGCTTTCCAGACCCTGCAAGGCGGCAGTTCCGTCAGGAAAAGGAGTCACCTCGTATCCGACTTTTCGCAAGGCCCGCGAAATGGCGGCCAGACTTTCGCTTTCATCGTCAACCACAGCTATCTGTGACGGTCGCTCCATGAGTCCTCGAATTCGGGTCGGTCGAACGGTTCCTGACTTTCCCTTTCTGCCATTTTTTCAATCAGCTTGCTCTTCTTCGATTGAATCGGCCTTCCGGGAGCAGTCCTGAACAGATTCCGGCTTAGGCTTTTGATATGCTTGACTGCGTTAAATTTCTTCTTTCGTGGCACAGGTTTCCTCCCGATACTCACCATGATACGACAAATCGCCTCCCCCGGAATAGTAGGGGTGCAGTCAATTGTTAGGCCTGTCTGTGAAACGACAAAACCCGGCACCCCTGTCAAATGGGACGCGACTATGATAACATCTCGGCTTCTTGTATCGGGCATGAAGAGCATTTTCATCGGCATTTCCTATCCCTGGAAGGTCAGTTCCAGGGAGGGATTCGGAGGTCTTAAGCTCAAGAGTGACCCCACCAACTGAGGCAGCAGGGAAGCTGAGAGAAGCGCTCAAACTGAAATCGCAGGAGGTCGAAATCCTGCATCAGATCAGCCAGGCCGTCAGTTCCAATCTCAACCTGGAAGAAGTCTTGCGCCACATTATTGAACTGGTGACCCAGGTCACCCGGGGAGATTCCTGTCTGCTGTATTTGTTGGACAGAGGGAATGAGGAATTGGTACTCCGCGCCTCCAAAAACCCCCATCCGAAGATTATCGGCCGGATCAAAGTGAGACTGGGAGAGGGCATCACCGGGTGGGTCGCCCGCGAAAAACAGCTGGTGGCTATCCACAAGGAAGCTTTCAACGATCCCCGCTTCAAATTCTTCCACAACCTCCCGGAAGATCGTTACCAGGCATTTCTTTCAGTACCGGTCATTTCCAAGAATGAGGTCATCGGGGTCATCAATGTGCAGCACCGCCGTCTCCACCGCCACAGGCCCAGCGAGAAGGCGCTCCTGGTGACGATAGCCAGCCAGGTCGGCGGCGCCATTGAGAATGCCCGTCTTTACGAGGAAACAAAGCGGCGGGCCATGCAGATCGAAACTCTCTCCAACGTAAGCAAGACCATCACCTCCCACCATTACCTGGATGAAATGCTCAACCTGATTGTCCGGATGGTAGCTGAGGCCATGAATTCACCGGTTTGTTCCGTCATGCTTCTGAATGAAAAAAGAGATGAACTGGTCATCAAAGCCTCCCAGAGCCTGAGTGAGGACTACAACAAGAAACCCAATATAAAAGTGAACAAAAGCTTGTTGGGCCGGGCAGTTTTAGATCGCAAACCGCTCATCATCCGGGATGTCACCCAGGAAAAGGGCTATATGTACCCCGAACTGGCTAAGCGGGAAGGACTGTGCTCGCTGATCTCCTTACCCATGATGATCAAAGACAAAGTCATGGGAGTCTTCAACCTGTACACCGCCAAAGAACGGCAATTCTCGCAGCAAGAGATTCAGCTCTTATTGACAGTGGCCAACCAGGCCGCCGTGGCCATCGAGAATACCAAACTGATGAGTGAGACGATGGCCATGCAGGAATTGCTCGAGACTCGCAAGCTGGTGGAGCGTGCCAAGGGAATCCTTATCCGCAGTGAGAGGATCGCTGAAGACGAAGTCTATCGTCGGATCCAGGTCAAAAGTATGAATCTGCGCAAGTCCATGAGGGAAATCTCGGAAGCCATCATCCTGGCTGCCGAGATCAAGGAGCAGTGAAAGATCCGGAATGAGAACCCAGTTGAGTGGCCTGCCCTTTTGGTGGTGGAGAACCTGGCGGGTGGGATGAGTTGCGCAGGGATAGTTTCGAATCTATCCAGCCCGCCGCGACGGCGGGCTTTTTTGTCAGGAGCAATTGATGATCATTTCAATGAGTCCCCATGCAACCCGGGAACAGATTGAGCATGTCTGTGAGAAGATCAAGAGTTTTGGATACCTGGCCCATCCCATCTATGGAGAAGAACGGGTGGTCATCGGGGCCGTCGGAGACGGTCGTGATAAAGACCGGGTGATCTCCGTGATGGAATCTGTCCCGGGAGTGGAATCCGTGATTCCGATTCTCCAGCCCTTTAAGCTGGTCGGCAGAGAACTCAAGAAGGAAAACACGGTGATCCGGATGGACGGCTTCACCATTGGAGCCGACCAGTTCGTGGTGATGGCGGGCCCCTGCTCTGTCGAGTTTCGCGAACAGATCCTTTCCACGGCCGAAAAGGTCAAGGCTGCAGGAGCCAGGATCCTGCGCGGGGGGGCTTATAAGCCGCGCACGTCTCCCTATGACTTTCAAGGACTCGAAGAGGAAGGCTTGAAGCTCCTGGCAGAAGCGCGGGAGAAAACCGGACTGAAAATCGTCACGGAGATCATCACTCCCGAGAACATTGAGCTGGTCAACGAATACACCGATATCTTCCAGGTCGGCGCCCGCAATATGCAGAATTTCGCTCTCTTGAAACGCCTGGGAAAAGTGACTAAGCCGGTGATGCTGAAACGCGGGATGATGTCGACCCTCAAGGAATTCCTTATGTCGGCGGAGTACATCCTGTCCCAGGGCAATCCCCACGTGATTCTCTGCGAGAGAGGTATCCGCACCTTTGAGACTTTCACCAGGAACACGCTGGATATTTCAGCCGTGCCGGCCCTGAAACAGCTCTCGCATCTTCCGGTATTCGTGGACCCCAGCCATGGAACGGGAAGGCGCAGTCTCATTATTCCGGTATCCAAGGCAGCAGTGGCCGCGGGAGCCGACGGGCTGATTGTCGAGGTCCATCCCAATCCGGAGGAGGCCTATTCGGACGGGCCCCAGTCTCTCCTGCCGGAGGAATTTGAAGTCCTCATGCAAGAGGTCAAGAAATACCTGGTGGTGGACGGAAAGAAACTCTAGGCTCAGCAGACCGGGCCTTGTGGCTTAGTGGAGAGGCTTGAAGTACAGGTGATCAGGCCGGTGCCCTACACATTACCCCAGGTGCCCTTTAATCAGATCTTGAGCCCGGGCCTCATCTTTTCGGTTTACCAGAACCTTGAGACCGTGGGGGGGGTTACTCTTCGGCCTTCCATCGGATTCCGTCACACATAGGATCCCGTGCCTTTGCATCAAATCCGTGACTTTCTTGGCCTCCTCAGCGCTGTGAGTCGACTGGATGAGTACCAGGTTGTCTTCTTCAACTTCGTCAACATTCGGGTCCTCCAGTTCTTCTACCAGATCCACCAGGCACTCCGGACATCTCCTCATCCCCATAGGGAACTCCGCACCACATTCAGGGCAGTAAGCCATGCGTCCTCCGGCAGCATGCGCCGCTAGTTGTGCCATTTCGTTTCGACATATACCGCTGCAGTCTGTATCGCTATTTTCTACAGCTATTTGAAATTTGCAACTTCTTTCGTTGTGATCGGTCAGGAGGGATCGACATTGCCGGGTTTGGATCGACGCACTGCAATCATCTGGGCCACGACACTGACCGCAATCTCCTCGGGAAGCATGGCGCTAATCTCTAATCCCATGGGAGAAAACACTCGGGCGAGGCACTCCTGGCGGACCCCTTCATCCAGAAGGTTCTGAAAGATTGTCTTCTTCTTGAACTTGCTTCCGATCATTCCAATGTATCGTGCCGGAGTGTTCACAGCCCAACGGAGCACATTCTGGTCCTCTTGATGGCCGCGGGTCACGATAACGAGGTAAGAGAATTCATTTGGCTTGATCTTCTCAAAGCTCTCTTCGAAGCTCGTTGAATGGATGGCCACAGCCTCTGGAAACCTTTCCGGATTGGCGTATTGCGGACGATTATCAATGACGACAGAGTTAAATCCCGCCAGAGTGGCAATCTTGGAAATGAACTTAGAAATGTGCCCCGCCCCGAAGATATAGGCAGTGGGTGTTGCCAGGATGGGTTCTACAAAAATCTCCACTTTACCGCCGCAGATCAACCCTGCTTCGATGTTGGAGGAATCCGTCAAGTCGAACAGCAGCCTCCTGGGGCGTTCTTCGTACATCACCTGCCGGGCGGCTTTCCATACGTCGTTCTCTACGCATCCTCCCCCCACGGTGCCCAGCGTGGAACCGTCTTCTCTCACCAGGACTTTGGCCGTTTCGAAACTGGGGACAGAACCCCGGATCTGAATGATGGTAGCCAGAGCCGCCCTCTTCCCTTCCTTGCGCAACCGTGCGATCTCCTCGTAGATGTCTACGTTTCTCTCCAAGGCACTGTTCGTCCTTTCTTGCCGGACTATCCTGGAATCGAGAACCCATTCGTCCCCCGATTCAAGGAGTTCTTCCGGATGAGAGTATAAACCAGTTCGGCCTGAGCTGAACCAGTCCATTTTAAATAAAGTCGCCCCTTGGCCGGACGATAGAATCGTCTGGCAAGACCGAAATCGTCCGGCCGGCAAGTAGGCGGAGAACCGTATAGGACTCTTGTGCTAAAGGACTTAATCCTCTTGACAGTTGGACATTATGCTGTATACTTTTGTACACGTTGTAATGTTTTTAGGGATTTGATGTTCAAAGCAGGTCGAAAACTGAGGTTGCTACATGATCATGATGATGAAGTTCGGGCAGGCTTAGGTTTCGAGGCTTCTTCAAATTTTAAAAACATGTACGACAGATTTTTAACTATTTGAAAGGGGTCTCGAAAGGAATGAGCAGAGAGACTGGTAGTGTGAAGTGGTTCAACAATGCTAAGGGTTATGGGTTTATTGAGCGCGCCCAGGGCGGGGACGTTTTCGTCCATCATACCGCCATTCAATCCGAAGGCTATCGCACACTGGAAGAAGGACAGCAGGTCGAATTCACAGTGGTTCAGGGTCCTAAGGGGCTTCAGGCGCAAGAAGTCATTAAAGTGGCCCAAGCTTAACAACCAATTCCGAAAGACAAGCCCTGGAAATGCCGCTTCCCGGGCTTATTTTTGGGGGGGTCATCTCCGGCGTGTTCCCGACGCCAAATCCATTCGCCTTTGAGTATCCGCCTTGTTTATGACACGCGATTCCCTCTCCATTTCGGAGTCGATAAGTCAGATGGAACAAGACATCTCCCGGTGCCGTCGTTGTCCCCGCCTGGTTGAATGGCGGGAGCAGGTGGCCTTGCAGAAAGTTGCGAGGTTTCGTGACTCGGATTATTGGGGGAAGCCAGTGCCGAGCTTCGGGCCAGCAGGGGCTAGGCTACTTGTTGTTGGCCTAGCGCCCGCCGCCCATGGGGGGAACCGAACGGGGCGGATTTTCACAGGAGATCGAAGCGGAGACTGGCTTTACCGGGCTCTGCACAAGTATGGATTTTCCAGCCAGCCCGTTTCAGCCGACCGTTTTGACGGGTTGAAGCTGAAGGACTGCTTCATTACAGCAGTCATCCACTGTGCGCCGCCGCAAAACAAACCATCCCCCCAAGAAGTCAGCAATTGCCGCCCTTACTTGATTCGCGAGTTGGAGCTTCTCCAAAACGCCCGAGTGATCGTGACCTTGGGGAAACTGGCCTTCGATCAGATCTGGGTTCTGGCGTATCCGTCCAGGAAAATTCCTCGGCCCGACTTCCGCCACGGATTGGAGGTCCGGCTTCCGTCAGGCATAATGCTGATGGCCTCTTTCCACCCCAGTCAGCAGAACACCTTCACCGGCAAGTTGACTGAACTCATGTTTGATAAGATTTTTCGTCGAGCCCGGGAATTGCTTCAGCCGTGAGGAAGGGCCAGCACTTAAGGCAAACAGATCAGCCGGGGTTGCGCTTCTTGCTACCCTGGGTTATAAGCAAGTCATTATGGACGTTCAACTGGTGGCGCTGGATATTGACGGGACCCTTTTGGACAGTCAGGGAAACCTGCCCGCAGAAAACGTCGAGGCAATCCGAAAGACGGCCGAACGGGGCATCAAGGTCATTCTTGTCACCGGCAGACGGTTCGTGACGGCACAGCGCATTGCCTCGGTGCTGAAACTCCACACACCCCTGATCGCCCACAACGGCGCTTTGATTCGCTTTCCTTTTCGTGAGGACCGGCTGGACAGCTGCTTTCTTTCACCGCAGGCAGCTTCGGTTGTACTGGAGGCCACTGTTGACTTCCTCCCATATACCGTACTGCACATGGATAAACCGCCCGATGGGCAGTTGGTCGTCCACTCGCTGACCCGGACCAACCCGCCCTTGCGCACCTACCTGGATAAGGTCCCGCCCGCCGTCCACGAGGTTGATTCCCTGCAGGACCTCCTGGATGGTGATATCATTCAGATCATGTTCAGCGGGGAACTAAAGCATGTCCAGGCCATTGAGAATCGACTGCTTCATTCGACCGTCCTGCAATGGGTGAGAATCTCGAAGACCTACTACCCCTCAAAGAATATCGGGATTATGGACATACTCGACTGGCGCTGCTCTAAAGGCCGGGCTCTGGCCTTCCTGGCCGATTATTACGGCCACGCTCCGGGCCAGATCCTCGCCATTGGGGACAATCATAACGACTTGGAAATGCTCGAATATGCGGGTCTCGGTGTCGTCGTGGCCAACTGCGTGGAGGATTTGCGAGGTCGAGGTTTCGAGGAGACGACCAGCAACGACGACCTGGGTGTAGCCCGAGCCTTGACGAAATACTGCGTGTGAAATCTGAACCAGTTGGTTCGCGCCAGCGCCGGGAAATTCAACCTCGACGAATTGCTCAGAAGCCGTCCTTCTTGGCGACCTCCACCATGGCTTCGTTCTTCAGGACGTGGATCTCCACTCTTCGACTCTTGTTGTTGTCGACCTTGCCGCTTTCTTTCTTGACGGTCTGAGATTCCCCCTGTCCGATGGTGCGGATACGGAAGAGCGGAACCTCGTGACGTTCAACCAGGTATCGAACTACGCTGTTGGCTCTCGCTTGGCTTAGCTCGAGGTTCCTGTCCGAGGAGCCGCGTGGGTCTGTGAATCCTTCCACTTCCAAGAGGTACCCTTTCGAATTCTTGATCTCGCTGGTGAGATCGTCCAAGACCAACCGGGAATCTTCGTTCAGGGTGGACTGGTTGAACGCGAAATTCACCTGCAGGGTTTGAGACACCCTGTAGTTCTCAATGTTACCCAACCGGGAATCCATGTCGGCCTGGACACTGGTAATCTTCTCGGTTGCCTGTCGGGCGGTCTTTCCGGCCTCCTGCGCGTTTTGGTCGGCCAACTGCGCCTTGCTGTCTGCCTGGTTCACATCTTTCATGGCAGCGTTGATTCCGGCTTGTGCACGGTCGTCCACATCTTTGATCTTTCTGGAATGCTCGCGGTTGACCTCCTCTAACTCCCCGACCCGGCCGCTTAGCGGATCGATTTGATTCTTGACATGCTTTTTGGTGGCAAAGGGCCATATCTTCCCGATTCCCGCTTCACTGCACTGTGTGGAGGCCAAAACTAAGGCAAATGCAGTGACGACGGTAAGAATCGTGTTTGACTTTAGGATCTTCATTGGTGTTTTCTCCTTATTGGTGAAAATGTTAGGGAACAATCCAGACTCCCAGTACCTTTTTTGGTCTCAATTCATTCCATCCTGTTTCCTGTCCCATAGAGCCCTTCCCGGGAGAAGTGCAGGCCGGGATCGCTCAACAGCCTTCACCTCTCCACCAAGCAAACGGCGTGCCATTGTTCGACTGGTCGTAACTATTCAATTCTTCAGTGTATTGGGTTGAGAGAGATGAAGCAGGTGGCTGTGGATCGTAAAGAAATGACGGGGACTATAGATTTTTTTCACTCCGTTCACGGAAGACCATCTCCTTTTTCCTTGAACGAGGTCTCTCTTTCAAATACAGGACAAGGTAGCTGTCGGTGATGTACTGTCCTCGGCTGAAACCCAGTTTCTTGGCCAGTGAGTCAATCTCCTTCTCAGCCCCTTCGATCTCTGCATAATCCCCTATGGGTGTCTCATCCAGGGTCACTGTCAGGCTTGGAAAGTCCGGTGGCCCCTGGCTCTTGAAGACGGATCGGTATTTCTGGTAACGAAATGTGGCCTGAAGACCCAGTCGACACAGTATCTCTTGATAGACGTCCGGAGACTGAACTTCCGTTTCTAGTTCCTCGCGGATCTTAAAATGCCGCGACCGGGAGGCCGGACCTTTGAAGGTGAGAATGGCTCTGCCTTGATAGTATCGCAATCGCAGGAGAGAATCAGCCTGGGTCAGACGGCGGTCGGGGAAATCGAAAATCCAGTTATCCTCAAATGAGCGGGACACGCTCTCCCTGAAACCCAGTCGCAGCAAGGCTCGACGCAAGTGTCGGAGGTCGTGAACCCTGAGTTTCACCTCCACCTCCAGATTTCTAGGAATTGGACTTAAGACGCGTTTCCCGCCAACCTTTAATGAAGCGTCCCGTGTGTCTTTCAAGATCCGACGGTCGCCGGGTGAGGACACCTGGCCGGCATGGCTTGCTGGCCGTTGAGGTTTTCCTGATGCGCTAATCATAAACAGCCTTTTCCGGCCAGAAATGCGGATTGAGGATTTCGAGCTCATATCCCCTGTCCCATGGCATGGCCACAGGAAAATGGATTATACAAGGAACC
>JBGPHY010000076.1:0-14004 GCA_041484625.1 Terriglobia bacterium
AATTGCGCCTGGGCTTCCGGAACCTTATTCATCCGCAGTTCAATGGCTCGGATCAGACTTTCAATCACCAGGAACTGTTGGTCGTCCCGGTATCGCGATTCCAGATTGGGAGCCGTTGCGGTGAATTTATCGAGTTCCTCGCGGACTTCACGGGGGAGGGTGTACCGCAAGGCATAGTGATCCAATACAAAATGGAGGTACTGATGCCGGATCTCATCGATCTTCAACTTCTGAGTAGGGCCGAATACAAGATAGTAATTCTCCCTGTAGTTCCGGGCATTGTAGCTATTGGAAGGGGCCTGCAACTCCGGAACGATCATGAACTGGCGATCCAGAAAGGAACCCGAGGCGAGCCTCAAATAGCCGTCGGTCCTCAGGATAATCTGATTGATCACCGGCTGGTAGGCCAGAACGGCCTCTTCGTAAACCTGCCGGTAACGGCTCCAAACGGCTTCAAGCCGGCCCGCCGCATAAAACTGTCGGGCCATCTCCAGGAACTCATAGACCGACTGAGCGTCGGGTGGCAGCAAAGGTAGCGGCAGACTCAGTTTGAACTCGGGAGGATCTTCACAAAGCAGAGCCAGTGAGATATAGCGGCTCATGAGTTCGCCGGGCTTAATCCCGAAAGTATGGGACTCATGGAAGCTGCGCATTCTTTCAGTGAGGGCGCGGGGAACACCTGTAAATTCCTGACGGATCTGTTCCTGAACGGGATGAACCGCTGTATTGCCAAGATCCAGGCCGGCATGGTGAAGAGCCGCCAGCATTGTGAACACACGAATATCCGGATGGATCGAAATTCCCGCTTTTTGGGCCTTCAGCTCAGCTCCCAACGAGCTCATTGCCAGGATCAGCAATAACAGGTGAAATCCGCACTCTGATCGAGACCAAACCATGCAAGTCAGCCAACTTCTTCTTTTGGACTGTGTCCTTTCCATTCAATCATCCTAAAGAAATGGGGAGGTGGAGTCAATACGAGGGAAAATGGTCAAAGCCTCCGGGAGGGAGCAGGCTCAGCCGGTCCTTCCGGCGGACCCGGCACCTTCCGGTCTCTTCAGTGATGACCCCCACCTCGTGAAGCTTGACCCCTCCCAACCGGCTCGGGATGCGGTCTTTGACCTTGGCCGGTACAGTGAACAATAGTTCGTAATCCTCACCCCCATGGAAGGCATAATGCAGGGTGGACCGCGGAAGCAAGGCCGAATGACGGGCGGGAATCGACGCCACGGGGACAGCGGCGGCCTCAATTACGGCACCAACCCGGCTGGCTTCGCAAATGCGTTGGAGGTCCGTTGAAAGCCCGTCACTCAAATCAATCATTGCTGAAACGAGACGCCTACGGGCCAGCCACCTTCCCAGTTCACAGCGAGGCATCGGACGAAGGTGCCGCCCGATGAGCGATGCTGTCCCTCTTCGGCTGAACCGACGCGATTTCAACAGTTCCATCCCCATGGCCGAACCACCCAGTTCGCCGCTTAGAAAGACGGAATCTCCCGGACGCGCACCCTGCCGCGTTACCAATTCGGAGCTGCGGACTTCCCCGAGGATGGTAATATCTAAGAAAACATCCCGCGGTGAAGCACAGGTATCCCCCCCTACCAGTTCCACGCCATAAAGCCTGGCCAGGTCCATCATGCCTCGATAGAGCTGCTCAACGAATCTCAAGTTATTGGGACCAGGGAGTGCAATGGAGGTGGTGAAGCATAAGGGTTTTCCTCCCATGGCAGCAATGTCACTCAGGTTTGCCGCCAGCGACTTCCAACCCAAGTCCTGCGGTCGGAAATAGCGGAGGTCAAAGTGCACGCCCTCAACCATGGCATCGGAAGAGATCAAAGTCAGCCGGCCGGGACTGGGACAGAGGACTGCGGCATCGTCTCCGATGGAAAGCTTCATCCGGGAAGCCGATCTTGCCTCCCGGGAAGAGAGCTTCTGGATGACTTGGATGAGTCTTGTTTCTGAGGAGCAAGGGCGACGCGCCGTCATTTTGCCTTGGCGCCTGCCGGTTTGGCATTGGTTTTGACCACATGGGGCGAGAGTGCAATCTCGAGCACCTGGGTCACTTCCTCCACCGGGATAATCTCCAGAGTCTCCCTCAGGTTCTTGGGGAGTTCATCCAGATCCTTTACGTTGAGCTGCGGGATAATCACTTTCTTGATCCGGGCCCGCTTGGCCGCCAACAATTTCTCTTTGAGTCCCCCCACGGGAAGGACATTTCCACGCAAAGTGATCTCACCCGTCATGGCAACTGCCTTGCGAACCGGGCGATGGGTAAACAGAGAAATCATGGCAGTTGCCATGGTAATTCCTGCTGACGGACCGTCTTTGGGGATCGCTCCTTCCGGAACGTGGATGTGGAGATCATTTTCCTGAAAGAACTCTTCTTTGATTCCTAACTCTCGACCGTTGCTACGGGCATAACTCAGGGCAGCCTGGGCCGACTCCTTCATCACTTCGCCCAGTTTCCCAGTCAGAAGCAGGTTGCCCCGTCCTTTCATGGCGGTGGCCTCAATGAACATGATTTCCCCGCCCATCGGTGTCCAGGCCAGTCCTGTAGCGACACCCACCTGGTCTTTCTTGAGCAGTTCCTCCGGCAGGATCTTGGGAGCGCCCAGGTATTCCCGTACCTTTTCGTTGGTAACCTGGCAGACTGTCATCTGCCCCTCGGCGATCCTCCGTGTCACTTTGCGGCAAACCGCTCCGATCTCCCTTTCCAGGTTGCGCAGACCGGCCTCTCGGGTGTACTGGGAGATGATCATGCGCAAAGCAGCATCCGAGAACCGGATTTGGGTGGACTTCAGCCCATGTTCAGCCAGTTGCTTAGGGAGGAGGTGTTTCCGGGCAATCGCCAGTTTTTCTTCCTCCGTATAGCCAGTGAGTTCGATGACTTCCATGCGATCCCGGAAAGCAGGCTGAATGGGATCCAGCAGGTTGGCAGTGGTAATAAACATCACCTTGGAAAGATCAAATGAGACCCCCAGATAGTTGTCGCGGAAGCTGAAGTTTTGCTCCGGGTCGAGAACTTCGAGGAGAGCCGAGGAGGGATCTCCCCGATAGTCCATTCCAATCTTGTCCACTTCATCCATCATGAACACGGGGTTGTTGGAACCCGCTTGATGGATGCCTTGGATGATGTGTCCGGGCATGGCCCCAACATAGGTTCTGCGGTGGCCGCGGATTTCCGCCTCGTCATGGACACCCCCCAGACTGAGCCGGGTGAACTTTCGGTCCAGGGCGCGTGCAATGGACTTCCCCAAGGAGGTTTTGCCCACACCTGGAGGTCCAACGAAGCAAATGATAGGCCCCTTGGTGTCACCCTTGAGCTTTCTGACTGCCAAGTATTCCACAATCCTTTCCTTGATCTTCTCCAGGCCGTAATGATCCTCGTCAAGAATGTGCTGAGCTCGCTGGAGGTCCAGGTTGTCGGTGGTAGAAACCGACCATGGCAGAGACACCATCCATTCCAGGTAATTCCGGATGATGGCCGTCTCCGCGGAATCCGGATGCATGCGTTCCAGCTTTTTCAGTTGCCGCTCACACTCCTCCGTGACCTCCTTTCCCATTTTGGCTGCGATCCCCTTGTCTCGAAGCTGCTGGATTTCCTCCGAAAGCTCACCTCCTTCGCCCAGTTCCTGCTGGATAGCCTTCAGCTGCTGCCGGAGGTAGAACTCCCGCTGTGATTTGTCAATTTCCCCCTTGGCTTGAGTGTTAATCTCCTGCTGAACGGTGAGGAGTTCCAGTTCCTTGGTCAGCAGTTCGTGGATTTTCCGGAGACGCACCAGCGGGTCAATTAAATCCAGCACCAGCTGGGCGTCCTCCGATTTCAGCTCCAGGTTGGCCGCCACCAGGTCTGCCAGCCGTCCCGGATCATCCAGGTTGGCCACCAGCACCATCACTTCTGAGGAAATGTTCTTCCCAAGGCTGACTGCCTTCTCCAAGGCCCCCCGTACGTTTCGGACCAGGACGGTGACTTCCACCGACAGGTTCTCCAGAGCAGGCTCACTAATAACTGCGATCTTCGCCTGCAGGAAGGACTTGGAGGTCTCCTCGTAACTTTCAACCTTGGCCCGGGTCAGTCCCTGGATCAGAACCCGGATCCGCCCATCCGGGAGTTTCAGCATCCGCATAATGATAGCCACCGTCCCCATTTGGTAAAGGTCTTTGACTATGGGTTCTTCCTGCTCCATGTCTTTCTGGGCCAGCAGGAGAATCAAACGGTTTTCGGAAAGGGACTGATCTACAGCCTTGATGGAGCGGTCCCGGCTGACAAATAGAGGGACGATCATGAAGGGGAACACCACAATGTCCCTCAACGGCAGTACCGGCAGCGTGTCCGGGATTTTTAGTTGGGGTTCTCCGTTTTTTTCTTCTTCAGCCATGGTTTGATGACGAGGAGATTATGAAAGCTCAATCCAGTTTTTCTATGGGGATAAGCCGCTCCAACTTGCGACGATCCACAATCTTGGGAAGGATGATCCGCAGGATCCCGTTCTGCAAGCTGGCCCCCGCGCCTTCCACGTCCACCGCGGTATTTAAGTAAATGACCCTTGAGAATTTGCCATAACTCCTCTCCAGGCAAAGAAAATGCGCCTCTCCCTTGGGCAGAGGAGGCTTCTTCTCGCCGCTGATCTGCAAGGAGCCTCCATGACAAACCACTCGAAGATGGTTGGGAGGAATGCCAGGGACCTCCACCTGGACGATGACAGCGTCGGCATCTTCTTCCAGATCCACGTTGGGAACCCAATGCCCGGCTCCATGCAGGGAGTCACCGGTGAGCTGGCTGGACAAGTCTCCAACCAGACGGTTCAAATCCTCCTGCAGCTTCACCAGTTCGAGATATGGAGAAGGGGGCTTGGTCATTAGCTCACTTGGTATTCAGGAGCTCCCGGAGCTCTGCCATGAATTCCTTGATATCTTTGAAGTCTAAATAGACCGAGGCAAATCGGACGTAGGCAACTTTGTCCAGTTTCCGCAGGCGCTCCATGAGAACCTCTCCAATTTCCTGAGTGCTGCGTTCGCGGTCATTAGATTCCTGAACAAGAAACTCCACTTCAGTTACGATTTCCTCAAGCTGACTGGTGCTTACAGGTCTTTTTTCACATGCTCTCAGTAAACCGGAGAGCACCTTCTGCCGATCAAACCGTTCTCTGCGACCATCCTTCTTGATGACCATGTAGGGAACTTCATCGATCCGCTCATAACTGGTAAACCGTCTTCCGCATTCCAGACACTCGCGGCGGCGCCGGATGGCCGCCCCCTCCCTACTTTCTCGAGAATCCACCACTTTGTCTTCCAAGTGACCACAATAAGGGCACTTCATGCAGGACTCACCGGCCTCAATTTCCCGCGCAATGTGAAGATTCCGTCAAAATCACAAGTTTGCTCTTTACACAGCCTGCCTGCTAAGCTATATAAAATTGTGGCGCAAGTCAAGCGGATCGCTTGGGCATAAAGCATTAGTTTTCAACAAATAACCATCCCGTGTCGGTACAGCCAGTAAATAGGTCTTCTCCAATGTCTTACTTCCTCGGGGGATGGAAGGGCCGGATGCTCAAGGATTTTTTGAACCTTATCTCATTTCATATCGTAATAATTAATTGAGCAGCCCAGGAGCTGGAACTTGACCGAACCGGACGCGGTTGTTTTGGAGCAAGCTCGAAGGGGTGATCCGCTAGCCTGGGAAAAGCTGGTTGTCCAAAACACAAAGCGCATTTATAACATGTGTTACCGCTTTGTGGGGAAGACCGATCTGGCTGAAGACCTCACCCAGGAGGTATTCATTAAGATTTACAGGAACTTGGGAAGTTATCACTCAGAGGCCGGGAACTTTCTGACTTGGGTGATGAGCGTGACCAGGAATCTCTTGATCGATCATTACCGGCAAAGCAAGGATGACCGGGCCACTGTTTCGATGGAAAGCGAAACGGACGAGGGGGAAATGAACTTGCTGGACCGCATTCATTCGGATCAGCCCAGCCCGCAGGCGGAAATGGAACGCCTCGAGAGGGATGTCATTCTAAAGCGTGGGCTGAAAATGCTTTCTCCTGAGTTAAGGGAAGCGGTGGTCCTCAGGGATCTGGAGGAACTCAGCTACCAGGAAATTGGACAAATCCTGAAGATTCCTGACGGGACTGTGAAATCCAGGATCAATCGGGGCCGGGTGGAACTGGCCAAGCATTTGCAGCGGTTTCGTTCCCAGTTCCAGGGATCGTCAGCATAATAATTAGGAGTCGGGGCATGAAATGCCATGAAGTCGAACAATACCTGAGCGAACACCTCGAAGGGACACTTCGTACAGCGCTTCGCCACGAGGTCGAAGCCCATCTGGCAGGCTGTGATGCCTGTCGGGTTCTACTGGAAGACTTAAGAACCGTGATGGCTTGGTGCGAATCCTTTCCGGAATTGACTCCTCCGGCGTCCCTGGTGGACCGGATTATTGGTCAGACTTCGGGGCATTTTCAGGCACTTTCCTGGTGGGACTACGTGAAGGAACTTTTTAGACCGGTCTATGCGACTCCACGCTTTGCTGCGGGAACCTCGATGGCGGTGATTTCCTTCGTGTTGGTCTTAAATGCTTTCGGGGTCCATTGGAGCCAGGTTCGCCAGATTGAATGGTCAAAAGTCACTCCCAAGACGGTCTTTCAGAACTTCAATCGGACCATCTACCTGGCCTACGACACCAGTGTGCGAAAAATAAATGACCTGAAAATCCTCTACCAGATTCAGTCGCGGATTGATGAATTCAAGACTCAGACGCCGGAGTCGAAAGAGGCTCCAAAAGAGAGCCCGAAAGAACCTCCTAAGCCGCGCCAGAGTTCGGCCGTGGAGCATATGATGGCCCACGTGGCAGGGCAGCCTTTAAGCCCCGCCACCGTTCGAGAACTCTAAGAGATCGTTGAGGATATCCTGACCATGAACTGTGCAACCCATGCCGATTCGGTAGCTCTCGCCAAATGCGAAGGGTGCATGCAGCCTTTTTGCTCAATTTGCCTGGTAGACCGGGGCGGCCACTATTTTTGCTCCCGGTGTTTGAGCAGCAGGGGCGTTTCGAGTCATGCAGGAGGCGCGCCGGAGGGACTGTGCAGACCCGGAACTGCCTTTGGCTTGGGCTTGATTCCGGGAGTGGGAGCCATTTGTAACGGGGAGTATTTCAAGGCTTTCGTTCACGTCGTGGTCTTTGGGTTCCTCATCTCTATCTCCAGCGGATCTCACGTGGGAGGGTTTGAGCCGCTGTTTGGGCTTTTGATCTCGGCGTTTTACTTCTATATGCCTCTGGAAGCCTATCAGACCGCCAGACGCAAGCTCCTGGAAGCGCAAGGTGTCCTGATGGCTAAACCCCAGAAGAAATCCAGGTCTGATACCCTCTGGACCGGGATGATCCTGATACTGTTGGGCGTGGTTTTTTTCCTGAATACGATAGTTCCAGTTGCTCTCAGTGCTATTTTGAAATTGTGGCCGGCTTTCCTGATCATCTTTGGAATCGTGCATGTCTGGATGGCAATCCAGAAAGGGACGGCTAAGGAGAAGAAGTCATGAAAAGAAGACATGGATCCATTTTCTGGTCGTTGATCCTGATATCGATCGGCATACTCTTTCTGCTCAGGAACTTGCATGTCGACATAAATCCCTGGATGATCCTGGCCAAATATTGGCCTCTTCTGATCATATTCTGGGGTCTGAGTAAGCTGGTGGCCTACTTCGGTTCGGAGGAAGACCCTGTGGCCGGGAGGCGCAGCCTTCTGACGGGCGGAGATATAGTGTTGCTTCTTTTCCTGCTCATTGTGGGGTCCGTGGTTACCAAGGCAGTCACTCGAGATTTCTGGCCCGGGGGCCACTTCGGCATCAACTTGGGAGAGGGTGATTTCGACAGTGGCTTCGACAATTCCGAAAACAGCTTCAACTTCACGGAAGAAACCACTCGGCCTCTAACAAAGAAGGAAAAGTCCATCGAACTGGTGAAT
Organism: Terriglobia bacterium; assembly: GCA_041484625.1. Lineage (GTDB taxonomy): Bacteria > Acidobacteriota > Terriglobia > Versatilivoradales > Versatilivoraceae > JBGPHY01. The sequence continues at coordinate 7,959 of JBGPHY010000076.1, forward strand.
CTTTACGGCAGCGTGGAAGTCCAGGTTCACGATAAAGAGGAAATCCAGGTCCGCCTGGAGAAGAAGGTTCGAGCCAAAGATGAAGCCAAGGCCAGGGAGATTGCTGACCGTTTGAAGATCCGTATTGAACAGAAGGCGCCGGGTTATGCCATCTCATCCAACCGCGAGGAACTGGGGACCCAGGAGCGGGAAGGGCTGAAAACAAATTTCACTCTGTGGGTGCCCAGGTCCATGGCGTTGACTCTTTCCAACAAGTATGGCCCAGTGACTGTGGAGAAAGTCGCAGGCAGTCATAAGATGGAGAACGCCTATGGGGATGTCACCGTCAGGGATGTGGATGGCAGTCTGAAGATCGAGAACAGATACGGCGCCGTGAATCTCTCCGGGATTTCTGGCGACTGCAATGTCACCAGCAAGTATGGCGGGATTGAACTGGAAAACATCGGAGGAAAAGCCCAGGTCGATCATGGTTATGGGACCGTGGTTCTCAAGAGAATGAAGTCGGCAGTTGAACTCTCCCACAGGTACGGGAGATTGGAGTGTTCCGACCTGGAGAGCACGCTGATCCTCAACGGCAGATATGTCGAAGTGTCAGCGAATAACATCGGCGGAGATGTTCAAATCTCCACTTCGTACCGAAATGTCGACTTGGAAAACGTCGCGGGAGCCATCAAAGTCGAGGGGAAGCACGGCGAAATCAATATCAAGAATTCCCAGCCCCCTAGCAAACCGATCGCCATCGAGTCTGAATACAGCGGCGTGACCATTACCCTCCCCAAAGAGAGCCGATTTAAATTTGACGGTTACTCTAAATTCGGAAAGCTGGAGTCCGATTTTGAGTCCATCTCGGGGGGGACTCCCACCACCTTCATAGAAGGCACGCACGTACGGGGCTCCTAGGGGGAAGGTGGCCCCTCCGTTACGGTGACCACCTCCTACCACGACATCCATCTGGATGCATCGTGAGCCGTCCGTCATCACTGGTACCTTTCCGGTTCGAAGACCGGGCAGAGGCAAGGCCTTCCTTCTCACTGCCCGGTTGTTCAATCTCTCCCTCTTTAGGGGTGAGGGTAGAATCATTATTAGCCAGTTGACAGCTTGATCCCCATAGGCTATTTTCTCACCTGATCTGAACCCAAAGGAGCCTGCCCGAACACGTTTTGGTTTCAGTGCATTGATGATCGATTGCGGCGCATCCGCTGGGCTGTATGAGCGGATGAGAGTTTCCGAGTTTGGAAAGGGCAAGATCCACCTCCTCAATGATGACCGAGGCTGAAGCCATTTCCGGGTGCGTGGCAGGTGATCCCGCCGCCTTCGAAGCCTTGTATCATCTCCACAAACGGCGGGTCTATTCCTTGTGCCTCCGCATGGTCAGCAATGCCGCCGCAGCCGAGGACCTTGCCCAGGAAGCTTTCCTGCAACTGTTCCGAAAGATTTCCACTTTTCGAGGAGAATCAGCTTTTTCCACCTGGCTGCACCGCCTGACGGTGAACATTGTCCTCATGCACCTGAGAAAGAAGGAGGTGGAGGTGGTCTCCCTGGATCAAGAACCTGAGGAAGAAAATCCGGAGGCCCCCAAGAGGGAGTACGGGGGAGTGGACATAAACCTCCTGGGAGCCGTGGACAGGGTGACCCTGGAGAAATCCGTCGCCGAACTCCCCACCGGCTATAGAACCGTCTTTGTTTTGCACGACGTGGAAGGGTATGAGCACAATGAGATTGCCGAGCTGATGGGTTGTTCCATTGGGAACTCCAAGTCGCAACTTCACAAGGCACGAATGCGATTGAGGTCGATTCTGCAGGGAAAAAGGAGAAAAACAGAAAAAAACGAAAATTGAGGCATCGTTTTTACTCTTTTGTGATATCTAACCTCTTGGCACTTATAATCCGAGGAGTTGTTTAACCGTCAGGTTGTCAAATATGAGTTGTCAGGAAATTCAAAAGAAGATCTCATTGTGGGTGGACGGTGAAATTGACCGGTCTGAGGCCGGACAACTTCAGGCGCATCTCGACCTTTGTACTTCCTGTTCAACAGTTTATGAGGATTTGAAATCGATTAGAAAAGGGGCCAGAGATCTGGAAACCCTTGCTCCACCCGACTATGTTTGGGGAAGAGTCCAGGCTCAATTAGCCGGTGAGGGACTGCTTCGACACCGTCGTCGCGCCAGCCTCTGGAACAGGCTGTTCCCTCTGCGATTTGCTTCCGGATTGAGACCCGTCCTGGCGGGTGCAATGCTTACCGTGCTATTAGTCGGATTCTCTTACCTCTTTTATAATAAATATCTCAACCGAGGAGCGGCGACTGCCCCTTCTCAGGATGCCCTGGTGCTACAGGAAGTCCGCCAGGCTGAACTCCACTATCAGCGGGCCATTGAGGCCCTTTCCGGGATTTCACAGAAACATCTGGAGACCGTGGATCCAGCTTTGGCTCAAATCTTCAAAGATAACCTGGCCACCATGGACTATTACCTGAAGGAGTGCAGGGATGCGGTTCAAACCAACCCTGACAATCCGCTGATTCATCGGTACCTCCTGACGGCCTATCAGAAGAAGGTTGAACTGCTTCAAACCATTGTGAACTCCGACTCGATATGAATTCAATTCAGAGGAAAGACGCTTGGTTTTTGAGATTATGTCAATAAACGGTAGTTACATGAGAAAGACTTTGCTTTGCTCTGTTGGTATCCTGGCAGTGGTTTCACTGCAGGCTTCAGAGCGGGTTGAGAGAGTCTTTCCCGTATCCAAGAGCCCTAACATCATGCTCACGAATTATTCCGGCTCCATTACCGTCAAGAGTTGGCCGAACCAGGAAGTCAGAGTACAATGCACCAAGTACTCTCAGAATGTTGAAGTGGATAGTGAATCCATCGGGAACAAGATTCACCTGGCCACCCATGTCTTGGACAAGCTGGCCAGTTCCGAGAGGTCCAAGGTGGACTACCAGATCTTTACGCCGGAGGAATCCGATCTGGAAATTCGAACCAATCTGGGCAGTGTCCTTGTGGAGAAGATCAAGGGGGAAGTCCGCATCGATGTGGTCGATGCTCCTGTCAGGGTTTCCGAGGTGGCCGGTTACCTGAACGCCCGTTCGTTGAATAGCCAAATTGAGATCACGGCTGCCCAGGGGATCATCCAGACCACGACGGTTAGCGGTGATATTTTATTCCGGCGTCTCAGCAGCAATAATGTTACAGCACTTTCAACCCTCGGGAACATCGCATTCGAGGGAGATTTCATGAGCGGAGGCAGGTACAACTTCCAGACTAACGCGGGGGTCATCACGGTCTACTGCAGCGACCAAGCTTCCGTGGAATGGGATGCCCGAACCGTTAGAGGGGGAATCGAGAGTTTCATCCCGATCAAGTCCAAGAGCCATTCCTCGGCCCCACGAAACTACATTGGGAGGCAGTCTCTCCTCGGGACTTCGAATTCCGGTGAGGCCACTGTTCAACTCTCCACATTCAGCGGGAGAATCCGGATTCAACGAAAGTAGCAATTGTCTCTTTTCAGGAATCTATCTTTCACATAACATAACTAGCCCAAGTTTTCTTGGGCTTTATTTTTGCCCGCCTGGATGGGGAGCTGGATGGCGGGAGAAGGGGAAGGCGTTGTTCTCTGCCCGTCTTGGGGCGAGTACCTGCAAGTAGGGGATGGAAATGACTCGAGTGTTCCTGGTTGGATTCATGGGGGCTGGTAAATCCACGATTGGACCTTTGTTGTCAGTCAGGCTGGGATGGGACTTCGTGGACCTGGACCAGGATATCGAAGCCTTCGCGGGTTTTCCTATCCGTGATATCTTTGAGACCCAGGGTGAAGATTATTTTCGTTCACTCGAATATGCCGCTTTGGTGGGATTGCGCCAGCGCCAGCGTTGCGTGGTGGCCCTGGTGGGAGGCGCATTCGTGTCGGGGCGAAACCGGGATTTGGTCAAGGAACTGGGATGCTCCGTTTTTCTGGACTGTCCGCTGGAGCTGATACTGACACGTTGCCCCATGGACGGAACCCGTCCGCTCCTGCAAGATCGCTCCATGGTTGAAGCCCTCTACCGCAGTCGCCTGCCGTTTTACCTGACGAGTGATCTGCGTGTCGATGTGGCCACTAGGAGCCCAGAGGAAATCTCGGACGTCATCCTGCAACATGTGCTGGGCCATCCTCATCTGAAGTCGGAGGCTAGTCCAAAACCATGAATCGATTTCCCCTGCAAGCCGCCGTCGCCTGGTTGCTGCTTTTCCTCAGCCCCGGATGGCTGGCCTCTCAATCCAGAAATGCGGTGGCCACGCCGGCTGTTCCCGTTTTTTCCGGAAACGAGCAGGGCAGTTTCAAGATCCTCTTCGGGGGAGAAGTGATTGGTCAGGAGAAATATCAAATCGTCGGAGAAGGCAGTAACTTCAAGGCCTCGGGCGAAGTCCGACTCACCGTGGACCGCGGCGCTGAAAAAGCGACTTTCAATCTGCGCACGATGCTCCAATGTTCCAAGACCTTCGAGCCGGTTGCCTACCAGATCTTGCAGGAGTCGGGAAATAACAAAATGAGGGCTCGGGTCAATTTCAAGTCCGGAATGAGCCAGGCTGTTTACGAAACTGGCAGGGATACCGACAGCCGGGAGATCGAATTGAAGAAGGATGTCCTGGTACTGGATGATAACGTCTTCCACCATTATATTATCCTGATAAGACGCTTTGATTTTTCCAAGGGAGGGACCCAGGAGTTCAACGCTTTTGTTCCTCAACAATTCATCGCAGGGGGTATGAGCGTTGAGGACAAGGGGTTGGACTCCGTCAGCATTGGGGACAAGAAGGTGTCGTTACAGCACCTGCTCGTGGATACTGGGGAACTGCAGTTGGACCTCTGGGTCAATGAACGACACGAATTGCAGAAGATCTCGGTTCCCAAGTCCAATGTCGATGTGGTGAGAGAATGATTTTGGACTCGAATACCGGAGGAGAAGCCCTTTCACTTTGAGACTTCACTTTGGTCTGTTTATCTGGTGCGTAGCGATCGGTTCCGGTGCTTCACTCTCTTATGCCGGTGCTCCTGAAGCCCAGAGGGTCGATGGCAACCTCGCGCTGGCTCATGTTCAGAAACTGGTGTCCTTTGGCCCTCGGCCCCCGGGATCTCCCGGTAATTCCCGGGCGCAATCTCATATTACCAGTTACCTGAAAGGTCTTGGCCTGAATATTGAAAACCAGGATTTCCTTGCCTCAACACCGAATGGCAGTCTCGGGATGAAGAACATCATTGCTCGAACCCGGGAAACGGGAGGCGAGATCGTCATCCTGGCCAGTCATTACGACACGGCGTTGATGTCGCAAACTCTTTTCGTGGGGGCCAATGATGGAGGTTCCAGTTCGGGCTTACTTTTGGAATTGGCCCGGGCGATCTCTCAGCAGCCCAAGCGCAAAGAGACCGTCTGGTTTGTCTTCTTTGATGGTGAGGAAGCAATACGCCAATGGACCGAAAGCGACAGTCTTTACGGCAGCCGTTATTTTGTTCAAGCAATAAAGAGCCAGGGGCAAACGAAAAAGGTCAAGGCCATGATTCTCCTCGATATGGTGGGCGACCGCGACCTGGCGCTGGAAAGGGACCAGTCTTCAACCCCCTGGCTGATGGACATGGTCTGGAAAGCCGCCCAGGAACTGGGATACGGGAAACACTTGGCCCGGTCTGCCAAGGCGATGACGGACGATCATACTCCCTTTATTGAAGCCGGGATACCCGCAGTAGACCTGATTGACTTTGATTACGGCTTCTTCAACCGCTACTGGCATACGGCTGACGATACCCTCGACAAAATCAGCCCCCGGAGCCTGAAAATCGTTGGTGACATTGTTTTGCGGGTTCTCGAGAAACTCTCGCCTCCTGCTGCCTCCCGGAAACCTGGCGTTCCCTCGCAATCTGCCCGGCCATAGCTGTACCCATTCTGGCTAGAGAAGAAAAACCCCAGAAGATGATCGCTCCAATGGTTCATGGAGTGCGTCGTACTGTAACTTTGTGGCGAGCGTGATTCTGTTGGCGAATTCTGCAAGGAAAGAGGACGAGATGAATA
>JBGPHY010000077.1:0-13670 GCA_041484625.1 Terriglobia bacterium
AGGCTGAAATCCGAGTACTGGCTCCCCACGATCTTCGCCGAACGTGTGCACGTCTCTGTCATATTGCCGGCGGCGAATTGGAACAGATCCAGTTCCTGCTCGGACACGCATCGGTGGAAACGACCGAACGCTATCTCGGCTGCAAACAGAAATTACGCGACGCGGTCAACGATCATCTCGGAATCGAGACAGAGTGGGCCTGAAGGATTCAGACCCTCAACGTGATGGCATCGTGCCTTCTCGGAGTCATCGAATTCCGCAACGCTAGCCGACTTTTGGGGATTTATGCCTAGAATTTATGGTAAACCTTGTAGAATCGGTCTATTGTACCCTAGTAAATCTGTGATTCGGCAACTCGGTTCCATAACCGAATGAGATTGGGATTTCTCAATCTATATATCTCCGACCCCATTCCTACTTTTGCCGGCCGAGTTCCCGAGGAGCGAACTTCTGGAGAATGGAGGCGGTTGCTCCTCTAAGTTTCCGGGTGGGCGACTATACGGCAAATGAGCGGATCAGGCGTTTTATGACCCTGTCTAGGCCGTCCCCTTTGAGGCCAGACGAAATGGGCGCCTACTCGATCCGCTTTAGGGACATATTCATGACTCTCTGGCGCAGCACATCAATATCCAGAATCCATAAGTGCAATGTTTTCAGCCAGCACGGAATCATTGGTATGGACAGCCGAAGAGCCAGGATTTCAGCTTGCGTCGAAACACAGTTTCTGAAGCCGCTTATCAGCGCGGCCAGCAACGAAGTCAGTCCCTTCCATATGGCGAGAGAGCTTAGCAGCATAAATATGCAAGCTCAATGTTCTCATGCTGGTTAGAATTCTCGGCAGGGACAGGTCACGCACAGGCGCGCCGATGCACGAAGTGGCTCTCAACGCTTCATCACGGTCCATGGTGTAGCCACGAGTGCGCGTGAGGTCCATGTCTTCCTCAAACCGGGTGATGCCCGCGATGGTCTTCCGCGTTCTCTTCTGAAGACCTCCACTCCCTCTTCTCGTTGGAAGTGGCGGACTTCATCGCCTCACCCAATCTGCAACGGGGCCTGGTACGGAATCTAGCGCCACGGCTCTGGCTGATCGACAGATATGACTTCAGCGTCGCTTCAGTAACTCGTGAGACTGGATTTGTAAAATTCGGCGTACGTCTGATAGGCAATCATCAAGAGCTTAATGGTCTTTCCTGCATATCGTGTGAGATCGAATTGGGGATCCTCCCAAACCACCTGGCCCCCCTGAGTCGACACATTGTAGGTGCCGACCCTATTCCCATCCGCCAGCACTTCCAGGCGCCAGCTCCCGACCTCAGGAGCGCCGGTCTGTTCGCACAGTACGGTAGGGTGGTGCGCCACGCCGACCCGGAGATAGTGATGTTTGTGGAGTGCTAGCATCAGCGTCCTCGAGAGAACCGCGCCGCGCGCCCCCGGCTGGACTTTCAGCACTTTTCGTCTGCCGAAGTAATCCTGCAGTACCTCGGGTTTCGTTTCAAAAGAAGCCATGGTTAGAGTCCATTGTGGATCCCACCCGTCCGTCACGCCCTTCAGTTTCACTCTATAGAACAACTCCATCTCGCGCTCGTTTTCCTCAATGAAAGCAGGCGAGGCCGGCTGCTCCTGCTCAATTCTGACTGGCTGCTGGACGGGGATCCTGTAAACGCGGTCCTCTCGCGCGCCAGTAACCTGTCCTCCGTTGTTCCGAATCACCTGATCTCCGATCCCGACTGTATCATGGGCAATATCCGAAAACGTCATCCAGCGCGGGAGCCCACGAATGCAGTAGTTCTCATATGTGTCGTGCAGAACCATGCTCCAGCGCGGTTCCAGATGCGACAGTCCGAGCATGGTGCCGAGAATGCCTCCGACTGTAGAGGCATTTGTATCAGAGTCCCAGGCACACTTCTGCGCAATCAGCATCGACTTTGCGAATTCCCCATTGCCGTAAAGCAGCGCTAGAGTGAGGACACCTCCCTGGATCAGTCCCGCAGGGTCTTCCCGATTCAAGCCAGGATTGTACTTGCTGGCCATGCGCTGACGCGTCAGACGCCAATCAGGCTCTTCCTTTCGCCATCGAAGGAGATCGTCAATCATCTCTCCGAATTGACTCCCGGCCGGCAAGACGGAACGGGCCTTGCGGACCAGTTGTTCGGGATCGGAAGTGAAGAACGCTTCACTCTCGAGTGCGCTGGTGAAAATGCCGCCGTCAGCCCCCACCCCTGAATTCATAACGCCGGAAGCGTAAGCGGACATCTGTGCCGCCGTATTGATCAGACCCGGCGAAATCCAGCCGATAAGGTCGGTGCTCATTTGCGAGCCCATGTCATTCCAGCCCTGGTTGTACCCGGGGAGCCCGGTCTTAGGAGGTTTGATTCCGGCCCGGTAATGATCCAGCGCCTGATCGAGAGAGCCCCAGATGCGGCCCGAAAAAAGCCGGCGGTCCCACTCGCCTAAATATTGTTCCTGGGTGGGATGAATCCCGTAGTGCTGGAAGGCCAGCTGAAACACGAGCGGCACATAGACGTCGTCGCCGGAAGCTCGATCTGAAAAGTGGCCGGGGATCTGGGCAAAGTATTCGAACTGGGACGGGGGCCACGGCTCCTCGTATTCTTTCGGAACACCCATGGCGAGTCCCAGCGCCTTGCCCGTCCACCCTCCATGCACCTTGTCGAAGTATTCCTGATAAGTGATTGCGCGTGGGATCTGAGCCCAGGCGGCGGCGACAAACCACAAAGCCATAACACAGAAGGTGAGGAGTGTCCGCATGGAATCCTCCATCAAGTCCGACCCGAGTGCGTCACAACAGCGACCTTCAAGGGAGTGGTCGGCAGGAAGTTCGGCCCCAGCCGCACCTTGCAGGGCTGGCCGTGCAACTCCACGCTCATCCGCCCCTCGCCCCAGTTCCAGCTGACCACCCCGGCACGCGTCGAGAGTCCCTTGACGCTCATCGGGTGAACCATCCAGCTCCGAGGTATACCAGCACCGATAACGAGTTCCACCTCGGGCGCAGATTCATCCAGGTAAGCCAACATGTCGGCCTGGAGCCTCAACATCTCGCAGCCGGTCCAGTTGTCCGGCGTCATGTGGGGCGGTTTTACCCAGCCGCGCACCAGCGGCCATCGACCGAAAAGGTTCTCCTCATCCGTGTTGCCCTCCCACCAAGTGTAGAGTCCTGGCGAAGCTTGGTGGTTCCAGAACCACTCCACCGTCGTCCACGCCCGGTCTGCGCGACCCAACCAGAGCCACTGGTGTGCTTCGGCAACATCGAAGTACGTCCACAAAGGCATCGTTTGGAATCCGCCCTGATTGTCACGCAGCTTGGCCCAGCGCGCTTCGAGGCACCGAAGCAGGGTCTCCCTCTCGGATCGTGCGATCCAGGTCGGCCAGAGTGCAGAAATGTAGGTATGGTCCTCGTCCGAATCAGGCGGCTTGAAGGCCTTGATCCAGGCCTGCTGCAACTCCTGCGCCCGAGCCCGCCACAGCGTGGCTACGCCGCGCCGGCCGAGCCGCCCGGCAATCTCGGCCGCGCTCACGAGCCCGCGATACGTCAAGGCGTTGACGTAGAGTAACGGTCGCGCCCAGTCCATCCGTCCAATGATCAGCCCCTCACGCGGAGGTTCGCACACCAAGCCAAGTTCGGGGTGGTTGCGAAATTCCTGCGCAATCGTGCCGAACAGCGGCCGATACATGGGCTGATTAGTGGAGAGCATTTCGAATATTAGCGCGACCTTGCGCTGGACGTGCGGCCACAGCCAGCGGTCATAGTTCGGATCACTCAAGCGTATGGCCACTTCTCCCAGAGCAGTGAGCGCTAGGCCGGGCGCGTCTGCCTCCGGCCCGAAACCACCGAAGAAGTCTTGTTCAGCAAACTGATGCGAAAGCTGCCTGGCAACATCCAATTGTCCCGCGTGTGCCAGGGCCGTGAGCGTGATCGACCCGTCACGCATCCAATTCAGTGGATAGTGGGTGGTGTCGCCTACTCGCGTCTCAAGGCCTACACTGGTCATCATGAGATTAGCGACCTGCGCATTGAAGCAGTTCGCGAAGCGCGGGTCGGGCAGATCGAACTCCGCAGAAGGGAGCACCTTGGAGTACTTCAACGGACTGGGCGGAAGATAAGCAGCATCCTTGATCAACAGACTGTATTTGCCGGCTGTGGGCAGTTCGAGGCGAGCATAGCACCAGCCTGTCTTGCTGAGACATTGGCGCTTGTCCGGGCGCGCTCGAATCCACCCCTCGCTGCCTTCTTCACCAACGTAGACGTTGGCCGGGACTGGGTACATTGACACCGTCCACCGGCCATTGATCAGAAGGCCCTGCCCATCCCACCGCATGGCGTAGATGGCATCTCCGGCCGGACCGGTGCTGCGTATGGCCAGCGCAATTCGACTATCTGCAGGCGGGCGGGTGTCCAGATCGAGCCGGTACTGGCGGGAGCCGGTAATGGACCAGAGCGCCTGGTACTGCTTCGCCATGGTGAGAATGCCGGGCGTGCCTTTCGGGTCCGTCCACTTCCACTGCTCCTGGATCTCGTCGTGGGGAATACTGTCACTGGTCGCGCGAATGGACCCATGCGCGTCGGTGATCCAGATGGAAACGCCGAAGCTAGCCTCAGAAGGACTGAGGCTGCCTCCAGGCTCATGGAAACCCTTTTCGATCTCCAGACTGCCTGGCAACCCCAGGACCACATGGCCCATACCGCGTGGCCAGGGGTCACGAGGCCGCTGCTCCATCGCGGAGAGGACGGCCTGCCGAGCCGTCTGCTCGGCGCGAAGGCCGAAAACCGGTGCCAATACGAGTACGATTAGAGCTGTTCTTCTAAGAATCATATCCTGCCGTCCTAGGTTCATTACGCCGAGATGCATACGACCCTGATGTCCCGTTTTGGTTCCCAACCAACATCCAGGTTCAGCATCACACGCTGACATGGGAGAAGGTGCCAGAGACGCCGCTAGCTATCGCCAGGATGCGGGTTGGTCCAGCGTGATCAGCTCGATCCCACTCCAATATGTGGTCTGGCTGGCCATGTAGAACTCGGTATATTTCATGGCATGATTTCCAACTAGAGTCAGTTTCACCGTGTGGCCGGCATACGGTGTTAGATCGAACTGCGGGTCCTCCCAAACCACGAGTCCGCCCTGTGTTGAGACCGAGTATCCACTGATTCTCTTGCCGTCCACAAGCACGTCCAATTTCCAGGCCCCGATTTCGGGAAAACCGGTTTGCTCGTTTGCAATAGTGGGGTGATGGGACACTCCAATCTTGAGATAAGTGTGTTTCCCTGCCGGCAAAGTGACGGTGCGCTCCAGTATGACCCCCCATTTCTGGCTGGGTTGCGCCTTGAGCACATGCTTGCGGCCCAGGTATTCCGGAAGCACCTGCGGCGGGTTTTCGAAAGAAGCCATCGTCATCTTCCACGAATGATCCCAGGGTTCCGTCACCGGAGTGAGTTTCCGCCGGTAGTACTCGCGCATTTCTGTTTCATTGCGCGCGATGAGTTCTTTGCTATAGACCTCCTCCCGGGTGAGCATCTCCGGCTTTTGCACCGGCGTGACCAGGATACGTTCCGGTCCGGTGCCGGAGACCTCCCCACCGTTTTCGCGAATCACCGTCTCTCCAATCGCAGCCGTATCTTTTGCGATGTCGGAGATCTGAATCCATCGAGGCAGTCCGCGCAAGCAGTAATTCTCGTAGGTATCGTGGAAGATCATCGACCAGCGCGGCTCGATGCCGGACGCGCCGAGGACGGTACCGAGCACTCCACCCGCCGTAGAAGCGTTACAGTCGGAATCCCAGCGGCACCTCATGGCAACGCTGACCGTTCTGCCGAAGTTCTTGTCTCCGTACAGAAGCCCAATCAGGACGGCACCGCCATTCACCACCGCCGAGATGTCGTTCGGATCCAAGTTGCGGTTGTACTTCCTGGCGAGCAGCTGGCGAGTCACTCGCCAGTCGGGCTGCTCCTGGTGCCAGCTAATTACGTCGTCGATCATCCCCCGGTAGGCGCTCTTGGCGGGAAGAACCGACTGTCCGGTCCGAATGAGGTGTTCGATATCGGAGGAGAAAGGCGCCTCACTGAGCACCGCTGCGATAAAGACAGCTCCGTCAGCTCCGTCACCCCAATTCATGATGTGAGCGGGGTGGTCCGCCATCCGGGCGGCGGTGTTGACGAGGCCCGGAGCCACCCATCCGATGGTGTCAAACCCGATCTGCGCGTCAATGTCATGACCGCCATTCCAGCCGGGGTGGCCCGTTTTCGGCGGCATGACACCCGCGAAGTAATGTTCCATTGCGATGTTGTTCGCACCCCACACGCGTGCCGTAAACAGTTGGTTCTTCCATTCGGTCATATACTGTTCATAGGTGGGATGGGTGCCGTACTTTTTCAGACAGATCTGCGCCAGCAAAGGGAAATAGAGGTCATCCCCGGAATACTGGTCGGAAAAATGGGTTGGGACTTCCGCGAAGTAGTCTCCGTCGGAGGGCGGCCAGGGCTCATCGAATTCCTTGGGGACACCAAGAGCCAGGCCCGCGATCTTTCCCAGCCACCCACCGTGCACTTTGTCCAGATACTCGCGGTAAGTGATTTGGCGCTTTTGCCCAAAGCACGGGGCTGCGCTGATAGAAACAAGAAGAAGAACCGAGATAGCCAACCTTTTCATCAACTTTCTCCTAACCGTCCAGATAGGTTTACGAAAACCGGATATAAACACCCGTCGTGCCCGGGGCCAGCGGGCAATCTCCGTTTGACCTGATTTCGAGCCGCTCGCTTCCACGCCAGACAGTTGCCTGGAGCGCTGGAGGAAGACGCAGTAAATATCCTGCAGGCGGAGCCGCGGAACCGGAAAGCATTAGTTCCGCGCCGTCGGGAGCCGGGTGATACGCCATATCGAGGGAGCCGAAGTAAGTCACCAGCCGGTTTACCCGCATGCCTTCAGGAGCGCGGAACCACGCAGGCGAAACACCTCCCAGCAACACCAGCCGTTGGCCGTCTTCAAAGACAATTGAATCACGCATCAGCAGCCAGAACTCGGCGATTGCCCAACCGTGCGGCATGGCGACCGACTCGTTCTGCCCCGGCTTCTCCTTATTGTGCGGCCAGGTCGTCCTCGTACGGTACCACCCGCCCGAGCCGCTCCCACCCCCCTCATCGAAGGCATACCATCCCCGCATCTGCTCGTGGGCGAGGTGGATCTCCAGGGTCCGATAGCCAGCTTCACGATTTCCGGCAAGAAGTCCCTGGTGTGCCGTGGCCAGGGGGAAGTACCGCCAACTCTCCGGCTGTTGCGCCCCGACGTTTCGGAACTGGTCGCAGGCCTTCCCGTGATCTGTCGGGTAGAGGTGGCAAGGCCAAAGAACTGAATAGCTGCCGTATTCGTGCTGCAGCTTGTCCCCGAACTTCTCGTCATAAGTTGCGAACAGCTCGCCCGCGAGCTTGCTCCACTGCTCCACTTCTTCTTTACTCCCGAGAGCTTCCGCAAGTTCGACCGCGCCGCGCAGGCCCGCAATGTCAAAGGCTTCCGTGTATTCGGGATGAAAACCATCGCACCTGCCGGGTTTGAGTTCCTGTCGCTCTTGCGGCGGCAGCGCCTCCCCCAACTCGAGACTTTTCACGCTGACCCAGTGCGGTCCCGGCGTGGTGCGATAGTAGCGAATCATGGCGGCGATCTGGCAAACGCTCGGGTAGATTCGCTGCAGCCAGCCCTTGTCTCGGGTCAGCAGCCAGTGCTGGTGGATGGCACAAAGGATCTGGCCTGGGTTGTCAGCCTCGGGATACGCTCTGCCGTTGAACGGCTGGCTCACAAAATAGTTCAGGATCTGCTCCGAGAGCGCTGCCCGGCCACCCTTCTGCATGATGTTCGCGATGTACATGCCGTCGCGGTTGAACACGTTGTAGTTCACGACTGCCACGTCTGGCGCCCCTTCGTTCATGCAGATGGCGGCGTGCCCGAGGATTGCGTTCATGCCCTCACTCCAGCGAGGATCAGGCATTTGAATGCCGCCCCCGTCAAAGAACCGACTCCAGTATGCGTTTGCCATCTGGAAAATCGCTTCCACGCGGAGACCACGGAAGAAAGCGGGACCGGGATCGGGCTGCAGGATCCCGCCTTCCTTGGGATTCAGTTGGGCAGTGTCGACCATCGCGTCCTGCTTCCAATCGACCCAGTGATGTCGGGCCGCTCGTCGGCCTGGAAGCACGGGACAGACAAAACCGACCTGCTCCGTCGAATGCGGCGCAATAGTCCAATCGAAACGCATTGCACCGGAGCAATCGCCCGTATCCGAATAAGCCGTCCTGGTGGAGGGGATGTTGCCGGTCATCGCAAGTTCGCCAATAGTGTCGGTTTGGAGAACGCCGGTTCTGGACGGCCTTCTGTCGGCTACGATCGCCGTGTGGCCCTCAACGAGCAGGAGGTCGCCAGCCGTGTCCACCTCAAGCCGCTTGACGTCCCATCCCGCTGGCCCCAAGGGGCGCAGCACGGCATAGAGAGCGACCCTTCGCCTTTTGGCTCCTTTGTTCGTCACGCGGGCCTTCGCTCCCACGACGAACGGGCCTCCACCTGTAGACTCCAGCTGCACCTCACAGATCTCGGTCTTCACCGAGAGTTCGCCGGCCCGCCATGAGGACCAGGGGATGAGCAGACCGCCTCTGGACAGGCCGTGTTCCACCACAACACCATCCATGGTAGGCGCCGTCAGTTTGCCGGAGTCGAGGTCAAACATCCAGAAATAGATTCCATAACTGCCGACGCCCGGAGAGAAGATGCCTTCCGCCTCTACAAAGGTCTTCAGGGTGTCGACGGTATTCGGGATCCCGATGGGGATGTGGATGCGGCCGCGAGGATCGAGCTGCTTTACCGAAGCGTCTGCGGCGAACACGCGCGAGAAGAGTGCCGGAAGGAGCGCCGTACTTCTCAAGAAAGTCCTGCGTGAGGGCATACGACGATTACCTCCATTCGGTGGGGATGCTACCTACTCAACCCCCCTATCTTCACCTTGATGGTACGCGAGGCGGCGCTACTCCGGACCGCTGCCCGGTTTCTCCGGCAGGGGAGACCAGGGGCCCCCACGGGTGGCGGGGTCTCCAGATTCGTGGTCGCACCCTCTTTGCCTTGGCCTGAGGTCCATCACTTCGCCAGCGCTCGGCACTCTGAGCTGGTCACGGCGATTGGGTGGACCTGGGCGCCGACGCACCTGGCGCGGGCGCCGCCTCGGACAGCTTGCGGAATTTCTTTTCCTGTGCGGCTGCCTTCTGGTTCCAGCCGAGACGGTAGTAAGCCTGGATCAGTAACTGTTGCGCCCGCGCAAAATCAGGTGCTGCCGCCACAACCTTTTCTAACTGGCTGGCAGCCTTCGCGTAGTTCTCTTTTGTCTGTAGGTAGATGGAAGCTGCTTGAAACCGCGCCTCCAGAAGGTGGGGGTCCAGTTCGATAGCTTGAAGAAAGGCTTCCAGCGCCCGGTCAGCCCCGCCTTGGATCCTGATCAGAGACAGGCCCATGAACAAATAGGTCTGGGCGTCCTTTGGTTCGACGGCAGCAGCCCGCTCGAAGCTCTTCACTGCCTGCTCGTAGGCGCCTTCAGTGTGCTGGATGCGGCCAAGCAGTTTCCATACCATCGGCGATTCTGGGTCGAGGGCGAGGGCCTTCTCGTAGCCGATCCTGGCGCGGTCCGGATAGCCAAGTTGAAGGTGGAGCAGGCTCATTGTGACATAGACCCGCAGCGAACTGGGAAAGCGTCCTAGAGCCTCCAGCAGAACCTTGCCGGCTTCATCGGAGTCAACTCCCATCAGCAGGATTGCCAGCGAAAGATAATACTCCTCCCTCGCTGGACCGAGTTCCAGGGCTTTCCGATACCCGGTGAGGTGCTTCCGTCATCAATTGTTGGTAAGATTAGTATAAGGCTTTAGGTTGCAAGATGTTACAGCTGAATCTGACGTCATCAATTCTGGTTGACTCCAAATTGGGAGCAAGTGCTTTTGTGAGAAAAAGATGAGGACAAACCGCCAACAGTGGATTGCGGAAGCACCCCTCTAGCCGCATAGCAACATTTGATGGCGGAAGCACCCGAGATGTCGTCAAACATCCATCCTCTACTCCTTGGAATTCGACAAACGCAAGCCGAACGAGAAGGTAGGGCTATAGAATTCGCGTTGAGTTGGATATATCGGACTGCCCTGGTAAAACCCGAAAACTTCATTATTCAGATTGAGCAAGGAGACAAATGCCTTGAGCCCACCTTTCAGGCGGTAGCTCGCCTGCGCATCTAATTGGGTATGCGCATACGAGTATACATCTCCATTCGGCCCTTTCAGTCCGAGGTCAGCGCCATCGATGTAATTGTACTGGTAAATATAAGCGTCGTTATGCGTCAGGCCGAGTCGACCCGAGAACCGGCTTTTGTCGTAGGTCACGTCCACATTCCAGTTATTTGGAGCCTGGCGCATTAGTGCCGGGTGATCCGTCCGCCCATAGGTGACAGGGAAGTCGGCTTGCGACTTCGTGTAACTATAGTTGGCCGACACCCCGAAGCCACTTAATATCCCAGGGAGGAATTGGAGGCGCTGTTGCCACGACATCTCGATTCCGAAGATATGCGCACTCGGTCCGTTGATCGGTTGGGTCTGGACGAACCCGGGGTATGTCGGATCTTGCGGGCCCAGTGTTGTGTTTACAGCATAGATCGGATTCGACAAGTCCTTGTAAAACACCCCTCCCTGGATGATGCCGTAAGGCTTCAAGTACCTCTCGAACAACAAATCGTAATTATTAGCCCCGGTAGGTTTTAGGGCAGGATTACCCACACTCACGGTCTTGTCCGCATCGCTTTCAAGGCGATATGGCGGGAGATCCGAGAAATTGGGCCGGGCGATCCCCCTCCCGTAGGCTGCGCGGAGATTTGTGTTCGGAGTGAACGCGTACTGAAATTGCACGCTCGGCAGCGCGTCCGCGTATAAATTGTCACCCGGAACAGGTTTAGTCGAGACGTAATGTTCATCACTATCAAACATCACGTGGTAATCGGTGAAATTTGATTGCGTCGTTTCGATGCGCACACCGGTTTGTAACCGGGCTCGGCCGAAATTGATTGTATTCATGGCATAGGTGGCAAAGACCCGCTCGGTCGTATTGTAGTTGTTGGGGTCTGAGCGCGTGTGAGTTTGATCCTCGTTTAGCGCGGTAGAGCCAGGATTAGCCGCGAAAAACGCAAGAATTTTCTTGTAGTCAGAAAGCGGGAGCAGCGTGTATTGTCCGAAATAGAAATTTGGATCCGTGACGCTTCCTAACACTTGACTATATTGCAGTACAGGATTTTTGGTCGCCAAGTAGACCGGTTCATAAGTGCTATTTGACTTATCTCCACTGCGTATTTTGGCGCCTACCTCGAAAGAGCCAAAGTGCGACCCAAAGACATAATGGCGTGCCAACGACACAGATCCTTCCAAATCAAGCTCCCGGACATGATCGTCCGCGAGTATTGTCTTGGTGAGTTTGTAAATGGTAGGGTCATTTATGTCGACTTCATTCAAGACTGGGAATTTCGGAGTGGTGGGATTGCTGGTATCGATTCCAAACACCACATTGGACGGACCCTTAAAGTAGGTGCTCGGGAACTGACCGTCCTGACGCGATTGGGAGACTGCGAATTGATAATCAAGTGCGTAGTGTCCGAGATTCAGCTTTTCGCCTGCGGCAACGCTGAAGACCCGTTGCTGTGGTGTGCGATCGAGATGCCTCAAAACCACGTTGCCATTATTGGCTGACGTGGTCGGCGTGAGCAGGTCGCCGACGGTAGGTTGCACATTCCAAGTATCGCCAAAGTCCTTAAATTCAGAAAACAACCCACGGACGTAAGCGCTCGAGCCATTATTCAGGCGATAGTCGAGACTGCCCGCAAAACCATAGCGAGTCCGGCACTGTAGATATTCACGCAAATGTATGCCGGTGAACACCGGGACCGGGCCGTTACCATCGCCGAAATCATTGGTGCCTGGAGCGGGTTCGATGTTGTTATAGCCACGCCCGTTATAGTCATAACTGCCGCCGAATGCTACGCCGAGGCGCTTTTCGCGTCCGAACCGTTTGGAGACTGTCCCGTCGACTTGGGTGAGTGAACGGCCATTTACTATAGGCATATAGCCGTATAATGCTCCCAGGCTGTAGTGAGGCTCGTCGTCCGCGATTCTTGTGACCAGGTTGACCGATCCACCGATCGCGTCTCCATCCTGATTGGCGGAGAGTGTTTTGTTCACCTCGATGGATTCCACCAGGTTGGCCGGGATGACGTCCAACTTTGCGTTGCGCACATTGTTTTCCGGGGACGACACGTGCACTCCATTGATGGTCACGTTGCTAAGTCGTGGTTCGGTGCCGCGAATCTGGACGTATTTGCCTTCCCCTTCATCACGCTCGAGCGATACGCTCGGGAGCCGCCCCAGAGCATCGGCCACATTCGTATTTGGCAAGCTCGTGATGACCTCGGCCGGGAGCACCTGCACTATGTTGTCGGCAGTGCGCTCACGATTGAGCGCCTCAACCTCGCCGCGTTCTCGTTCCGCGCGAACTTCGACCACCGCATTCACGTTTTCGATCTTGAGCGTGGCATCCACTTGGGCCACTTCTCCCGCCTTAACCGACAAAGGGGCCGAAAATGGCGAGAATCCCAGATACGAGATGTTGACGGTGTAGTCACCAGGCGCCACTTCAGGAATGGTGAACTGGCCCTGAGCGTCCGATACGGCAGTCGGCCCTTTAGGTTGCAGCTCCACGAGCGCCCCCTGCATCGCACGATGGTCCGGATCCTCCACGCGGCCGCTAATCGAGCCCTTGCTCTTCTGCGCATTGGCTACAATCACGCAAAACAGGTTGATCATGAGCAGCATTGCCATTAACAAAAACATCCCTTTTCTCATTGGATAATTCCTCTGGTTTGAATGGTGCTTCCGCAATCAATTGTTGGTGGGGCAATTGTAACTCATTTATGTGCTAGGATTTGAGACTCAATTCCAGGTTAACCATATCTACCAACAATAGGGTCCAAAGCTATGAAGAGTCTCCGATGCGTCAACCAGCAGTGTCCTTTCCTGGCAAAATCCACCACCGCCAGCATCATCCACCATGGTTTCTACCGGACCCGGTGGGGGAAGCACCCGGTAACTTACAAACCCTCTGCAAGAATTGCAACAGGCTTAAGGGCACCGACAGAATGAATTTTCTCGACCGGCAGACAGATCTTACCACCTAATCGAAAAATGAGTGGACTCTCGCTGGTGGAGCTTCAAGCAGACGAGATCCGGACGATCGTCCGGGGCAAGGAGCAGCCCATCCGGGTCTTCGTTGTCCTCGACGGTACTGTCAACTTGGCGTCGTTGAAGTGAGGTTGGGACGGTTTGTGGCTGACCTCCGGAGTCATTAGGCACAAGTTACCTCTTGCCAAACAAGGAAGGAGCGAGATCGTAAGAGGCGGTGGTTGACTGACCGCAGCAGGTGGCGTCCGATTCGGAAGAGATTCTGGATGACTCCGTGTACAGACCAGAATCGTTGCGCTTGAGCCACGGATTTGAATCCTCGCATTTGTCGCTCGCGCTGTCGGACCGGCTCATGCGAGACTTCAGCCCGATTGTTAGCGTAGCGTTCAGTGTCGTGCACGACAGAAGGCATGATAGCGCGGTG
>JBGPHY010000078.1:0-13649 GCA_041484625.1 Terriglobia bacterium
ATAGACAATGAATTCCTTGTCTAGGATTTCATGATCGTCCTTGAGCCCGAGGTAACTGAAACCTAACGCAATTGCCTTCAGCCCCGGAGCTTCCGGCCGGCCATAGAGGTCCTCTGAAACGTCGGCGCCATGCACGATCTGCGCCAACAAACGAAGAGCGGGATCTTTGATTTCATACTTCCGTAAAATGGCTTCGAAACTGCATCTTCCTTCGTGGTGGCCTAGTTCCACTCCAGCCACATCAAAGGGTACTGCAGCCTCACGCCGGGCGGTTTCCAACACTCGGTCAGCAGGCACGAACAGGAACTCGGCCTCCGGATCAATGAACCGTTTGATCAACCATGGGCAGGCGACCCGATCGACTTTCACTTTTTCCCTGGTAATCCATTTCATTCATTGTCTCCTTTCGGTAACCCGAGAAAGCGCAGTATCCCCAACCCTAACCCTCCGGGCAATGGCACCGGATCAAAATGTCCGATCACAGCAGTCGGCACAGGACTGAGGGGAAGCCCTTCAGTCCTGTCCATAAGGATATCGAATGCTCCATTGGACAAGACGAACAATAGCCAGTACAGGCCCTCCTTTAGCCTGCAGAGAGAATCGCGGGGAGGATAGACGCAATCAAATATACCGCTAGTTTTCTTCGTCAACTCTGGCCCAGATGGCGGCCCTCGCAGAATTGACAGAGCAAGGGTGATTTGATATATTTGTTCTGCGTGTGAAGGTTTTCCTAACATACGCTGTCCTTATATGAAGTACACCATCCAATTGAAAAAGACAGTCCTCTTACTTCTCTTTTTTTTGCCAGTGTGGCCGTTGGCACCTGGCTTGTGCGCACCCATTGCCCTCGCCGAGCCTTCTTCTACACCCAAGGATTTCAACTTTCTGCCCCAGAGATCGGTAAGCGCAGATTTTGATGGGGATCACCGGGCCGACATCGCCAGCGGCATATATCATGGGCAGATGTGTCGTGTGGAAATCAAATTCAGCACTGGAAAAAGTCCGGCCTCCATCACTTTTCCCTCGTCCTGCCCAAGATTCAATATTTTGGCCCTCGACATCGATGACGACAACGACCAGGACCTTGTCATAGTAAGTGCTTCATCCTCGTCTCCCCCAGAAGTTTGGTTAAATGATGGCAAAGGTCATTTTGAACATGGCAGCCGCTGGTGGTGGGCCACTCTTCTCACCAGCGACGATTCTCCGGGTTTCGATTCCAGTGGCTCTCGAAGTGATCCGGCTTCCATGAGTCAGGATCACCGTTCCCTCTTTCAATCCTCTGCCGCGCCTCATGGCACGACGCTAGAAGTCCACTACATCCTTTCCCAGACGTCGCACAGCAAATTCACAAGTATCGTACCAAGTGGCTCCTCCAATCGAGACCCTCCGCTCGATTATACTCTCCTATTGAATTCCCAGAACTAAGCAGTTCCTTATCTTCACTCGCTCAGTGGGCTATTGGGAGTTGATAGTCTCTTGCGCTTTCTGGCCCGCAGTGAAGGTGTTCCAAAAACCCCCTGAGGGGCTCGAGGAGGAAGCTATGATTGGCAAAGTAGGATTGCCCGAACTCTTGGTCCTTTTAGCGATTGTCTTTTTCCTTTTCGGTGCCAAGAGGTTGCCAGAAGTTGGAAAAGGCATTGGAGAAGGCATCAAGAATTTCAAGAATGCCTTGAGGAAAGAATGAGAGGGTTGCAGGGGATCAATCCGACGGAAGACTAAGAAGAGCTTTTGTCTTGGAGGCCAAAATGGGATCGATTGGTGTTCCAGAATTAATCATCATCTTTGTCGTGGCTTTGATTGTTTTTGGGCCACGAAAGTTACCGGAATTAGGGAAATCTTTGGGTAAAGGACTGGCAGAATTCCGCAAGGCTTCCAATGAGCTGAGATCTACAATCGAAGAGGAAGTTCGAAACATTGAAGAGGAACGCCTTGTCACTTTTCATAGCGACGGTCAGCTCAAATCCAGCCCTAAGCCGCAAGATGAAGTGAAATCAGACTAACCAGGATGAACTGGTAGTCTAGCTGAGGCAAGAAGTGCAACCATGCCCAAAATGTCATCGCTTGGGGCCTTTCAAAAAAAGACAACCAGTGCCGAACCACTGGAGCCGGGGTTTGCTAACGACTCCGAGTATTCAGTCAATACATCTGACTCATCAATTTCACGAATTGGCCAGCGATCAAATCGTCGCAATGGAGGTAGGAGGGAGTCATCCTTATGAAACGTAATTTTGGTACTACCGTGGCGGTATTATTTGCGATTGTTAGTCCCGTCCTTCCGGCACAAGGGATAGAAAAAACGGAGCCCCAGGTGACCGTTGAAGAGGTAGCGATCACGGTTTCTCCAGGCAAACCTGTAGGACCGGAAGGTCTTAGTCCCGGAACTCTCTGCAACTTGAAAGTAAAGCTGCGCAACCGTGGTGCCCAGAAAGCCTACAGCTTCAGGTTTGGGGTCAAGATTAACGGTCGGGAGATGACGGCTATTGACAAGATGCTGTACATGCAGGCGGTCGATCCTGGCAACACCGAGGAGATAGCACTGTCCAATTTCTATAGCACCGAGCCGGGCGGCACCCTGCCCAAGGACGGCAAGGTGACTGTGGAAGTCACCCTCAAGCAGGCACAGTGGGTGGAGATTAAGAAAGAGGGCAATACTCAGGTATGGACACCTCTCGGCGAAGTGAAGGGCCTGCCCTTCTCCAAGAGTGTCAGTAAGCCACTCAAGGGTGGCATCTGAGCCCACCGGATTTTCGCGACCACCAAGAGGACCACGACTAGAACTCAACTCGCCTAGTCTTGAACGACTCCCACTAGAGAAAACCCTGCAGACGTCCGCTGGGAGAGCCCTGGGCTTGCAAGCACCAGGAACAGTATCATAAGAATGGCCAGATTCCGTTTCCTTACTATTTGCTGAACAACGATCCTAGGAGGTCAACGAGGAGGCAGACCCTTTTCTCCCTACCTTTGGAGAACCAATTCATTCCGTGTGTGAGACCCCACCTCCGTAGAATTCCTTCAATGCCTTGTTTCATCCAACGCATTCTTTAATCCCTTTGCCAGCTGGGTGGTAGAACCCTTCCCCCAGTAATGGAGAAACAGGTACCGCGGTTGCTCATTCGTCATGTGGTGGTGGATGGCAACTATGTTGATGTCAGCAGCCCGCAAGGCTCTCAACACGGGCTGCAGTTCGCCCTCCAGAACGGCAAAGTCTCCATCGACAAAAGCATTGTCGTTATTGCCTGCGAAAGCCGCCCAGGAAGTCAGTCCCATGAACGGCTTCATTTTCCAGCCGTCCCCGGACCTCAGGAAGGGTAGTCTGAGCGAAGGAGGCCGGCAATCGCGATGAGCGCTGGGTGGGCGTGGAACTCTTGAAACCCATCAGGGAGTTGTAGCTCTCACGGATCTGATTTCAGTTTCATGCCCGGTAATTTCCTCCATTGGGTTTCTGCCTATCTATACATAGCGACAAAAGCCCAGTCATCATTTCTCCCCCCTCACCTGACCTGACGGTCTCCCTCTCCCCCGCGATCCACGGGGGAGAGGGCTGGGTGAGGGAGTAAGTTTATCTGAGAATAGGCAATTGTTAATGTCGCTCTATCTAAGTGCAAAACAAACACTCAAATGAAGGCTATCGCCCTCTGGCCGTGTCAGCATCCTGGTTGGTCTGACAGCAGTACGCATACAGAGCATCATAGACAATGAATTCCTTGTCTAGGATTTCATGATCGTCCTTGAGCCCGAGGTAACTGAAACCTAACGCAATTGCCTTCAGCCCCGGGGCTTCCGGCCGACCATAGAGATGTTCACTGACATCGGCGCCATGCACAATCTGCGCCAACAACGAGAGAGCGGGATCGTTGATTTCATACTTCCTCAAAATAGCTTCGAAACTGCATCTTCCTTCATGGTGGCCTAGTTCCACCCCAGCCACATCGAAGGGTACTGCAGCCTCGCGCTAGGCGGTTTCCAGCACCTGGTCAGCAGGTACAAACAGGAACGCAGCATCAGGATCAATGAATCGTTTGATCAACCACGGGCAGGCGACCCGATCGACTTTCACTTTTTCCCTGGTAATCCATTTCATTTATTGTCTCCTTTCAGTAACCGGAGAAAACACAGGATCCCCAACTTGCCCGCAAGCGCAACGCTCCGGAAATTAGCCTTGAGACTGATTCCCCAGAGGAGCGCTACGATAAAGGAACCGCTCGTTACCATAGTGTCTCGAACCACCCGAGACGCGCCCAAGCTGGAGGAGCGATAATCAAAACCGGAAGCGCAATCCGAACTGAAGCCTGCGAGCGGGCAATGATGCCACAGGCTGACCGAAAAACGGCGAGGTCAGCGTGCCCACGTAGTTTACGTAGTTCACGCGGTTCGTGAGGTTGAAGGCGTCGAGAGCAATGGTTGCCAGAGGTCCCTTTTCCCTCTTCGATTTCACAAGGAAGAAATCGTGCGACCAGCGCAGATCCAGGGAGGCGGAACCTGATCCCTGCAGGCTGTTTCGTGGAACTCCCGGCGGCCTGGCGTTGCCAAGGCCGGTATGGTATTCATCCCGACCCGTTGTCACTGTGTAGGGTGCGCCTGAAGCAAGCGACAATCCGACACCCAGCTTGAACAGCTTACCGACTGTGAAGGTCCCTAGCATGTTGAAACGGTGGCGCTGATCGAAATTCGCCTGGCCCCACTCGCCGGAAAGATTGTACATGTTTGCCGGAAAGGATCCGATACCACTCGTGTTGTTGTAGGCCTTGCTCAGAGTGTACTGGGCCATTCCAGTGAAGTACTTGGTTGCATCCCCACGGAAGGATAGTTCCAGCGCATCGGAAACCTGACGTCCCGCCGCCTCAATCTGGCGGACTTGACTCAGGCTGGAATCGGGACGCGCGTCATAATTGGGAGGAAGCGGAGCATTCACGTCCCGTGAGCGAAAGTTGCCCACTCCGCGCGAGCCTATGTACATAATCGAGACAGTGCTTTTGTGGACTTGCTGCTCGACGCCACCGCTGAACTGGACGGTGTAGGGAATGCCGAGGCCCGGGTCTAACCGCACGATGCCCGGGGGCTCAGACGCAACGGACCCGGCGGGCGGAAATGGATCAGGATAGCCGGGATTTGTGATGACGTATCGGAGCAGCAGCTGGCCGTTGTAGCGCAACGTGTCGGCAATGGGCCCAGGCCCGGTGCGGTCATAAAAGAAGCCTGACCCACCCCGTATGACAGTCTTCCGACCCTTCCCTGGTGCGTAGGCGAAGGACAGCCGCGGGGCAAAGTTGTTGGGATCATCATGGAAATAGTTCTGCCAGTAGTAGCGCAAACCCACTGAGAGGGTAAAATTAGGCCGGATCTGGATCTCGTCTTGCACAAACCCGGCGAGCACCTTCTCAACGAATACCAGGTGCCCGTTGCCGCTCTGGTAAATAAACGAGTACGGGCGATGATTCTGGTAGTCCTCGAGGCTGGAAAAGTTGAATGTTCCTCCGAAATTGGTGTGGTCATCCAGCCCGCGGCGGCTCACGTCGGGGATATCAACTCCAAACTTGACCTGGTGCCTGCCCTGCTGGTAGGACAGCACCTCGGTCATATCGAAGTGGTGTTCTGTGCGCAACTGGTCGGCCTGGGCGCCCCCGCCAGTGAAGGCATCCAGGACGACAATCTTCGGATCAGGGTTGACGCTCGAGACCGGGGCATGGTACTGGCCCACCAGAAATCGCAGTTGGTGCACCAGCTTCGGCGTAATCATGGCCCGATGGTTGATGGTGATCTCGTCCTCTCGGAACTCGGAGTTGCTGCCGGCCTCCGGAAGCACAAAGCCGCCAACGCCCTGGTTTTGCGTATAGCGCTCTTCATAGGAGTATCCGACCCAAAAGTCATTCGTGTCGCTGAAATTATGGTGAATTCGTCCGGCCGCAAACAGCCGGCGCTGCGGGCTCGGCACGTTCTCCTGAATGGGTCCCGACGGACCCTGGGCAAACACAATCGACTGTTGATCCAGCTCCTGACGGTCGAGTGAGATCAGGAACGAGGTCGTCTTGCTGCGGCCAAGCGGTCCGCTCAGGGCGTCCTCGTAAATGCGCCGCTGCTCCGGTGGGCGCGTGACGGCGAAGGCGTCGCGGGCGTTGAGGTGGAAATCACGGAAAATGAAATTGAAAGTGCCGTGGTATTCCGGCGAGCCAGAGTTTGTCGTGATCTCAATCCGGCCGCGTCCAGGCCGCGAATATTGGGCTGAGTAGGGGTCGTTGTTGATCTTCACATCTTGAATTGCGGAGGGAGAAACCCCGGGGCCATTTGCCTCCACGCCATCCACGACAAGAGTGACGCCCCCGGTAGCGACCGCTCCCTGATCCAGGAAACGGGACATGGTTGAGATGTAATCTTGATCGAAGACGGGCAGGTCTTCCAGCCCCTTCCCACTCATGCTGACCGCGCTTTGGTTCTGAGCCGAATCCGTGCTGACTTCGGTGGCCTCAGCACTGACCGTTACCTGCTGCTTGAGGTTCGCGAGTTGCAGCGCGATCTTGACAGGAGCAGGAGCACGTGATCCGACTCGGATACGGGAAATCGAAGTCTTGAATCCCTCATACTGCACCTTCAGCTCGTAGTCTCCGACCAGTACCTTCTCAAACCGGAACGAGCCTGCGAGATCCATCGTTGTGGACCAGACTGGGCCGTCTCCGGCCCGTTTTAGAACTACCTTAGCCCCTTGGACAACTGCACTGGTAGGGTCTTGGACCACTCCCACTAGAGAAAACCCGGCAGAAGTCGACTGCGAGAGTCCCATGCTAGCGAGAACCAGAAACAGCAACATAAAAATGACTAGATTCCGTATCCTTAGCATTTAGTGAATTACGATCCTTGGGGGTTGACTAGGAGGTCGACCCTCTTCTCCTCCTACCCTTTGAGGCCCAGTTGGTTCCGTGCTTGAGACCCCACCTCCGTAGAATTCCTTCAATACCTTGTACCATCCAACGCATTCTTTAATCCCTTAGCCAATTGGGTGGTAGAGCCCTTCCCCCAGTAATGGAGAAACAGGTACCGCGGTTGCTCATTCGTCATATGGTGGTGAATGGCAACAATATTGATGTCGGCAGCCCGCAAGGCCTTCAAGACAGGCTGTAGTTCACCCTCTAGAACGGCAAAATCCCCATCGACAAAAGCATTGTCGTTATTGCCTGCGAAAGCTGCCCACGTGTTCACCCCCATCTCCTTGCCTACTTCACAGCCCCCAGGCATTTTGGCCGTTCGCCCAATGACGACTTTGAACATGCCGCTGTTGGCCTGTCCCTTCTGCCCGAGCATCTCTTCGATGACTTTGCCGTCAATGGTGCTGTCACTGGGGATAGGAGCACCCTTGAAGCCCTTTTGGGGCTGAGGGTTGGCAGTACGAATCTCTTTGATCTTGTCCTGGGTCTTGCGTACCCCTTGCGCCAAAGTGTCAACAGTGCCCTCTCCCGAGATGTGCATAAAGTAGACCTTGGGGTCATCATAAAAGAAATGGTTGTGCAGAGCAGTGACCTCCAGACCATTGTCGAGAGCCACGCTCATCACTGGGTTGACCTCATCTTCAAACAGGACCAGATCCCCCATGACCATAACCCCCTCGGCCATGCCCTTCTTAAAAGCCGCCCAGGAAGTCAGTCCCATAAAGGGCTTCATTTTCCAGCCATCCACGGTTACTGGCACATCGGTTCTGGGAAAGCTCACTTTGAAGACACCTTCAGAAGCATTGAGTGTGCCTTTGACGCCTGTGATTTCTTCAATTCGCTTTGTGTCAATTCCTATATCTTGAGCCTGACCATATGAGACTGTACTCACTCCCAATGTGAAAGCGGTTATCCACGTAACAAATCTATTTTTCATTTTCATCCCCTCCAATTTGTGTCTACGTCTCTATTTGAAGAGACGTCCATCAGGATTTGCCGGACAGAATCGTCTGAAAGTCTTTTTCGGAATTCATCTGGTGATCCGACCTGGATCAGGCAGCCTTTGGAAACGATGGCCATTCGATCAGCAACTGTAACGGCCTCGTTTTGATCGTGAGTAATCCACACAGCGGTGACACCCAATTCCTTGATCCACTGAAGTACTTCCTGCCGAAGCTGACCTCTCAATTGAGAATCCATGCTGCTCAATGGCTCGTCCATGAGAACCAATAATGGGTTCCCCATGAGAGCCCGGGCAATGGCGAGGCGTTGTTGCTCTCCACCTGACAAGGTCTCTGGACGCTGATCGTCAAAGCCGGAAAGGTGTACCAGGTTCAGCATATTGCCGACGCTCGAAGCAATCGATTTCTTACTTATCCCGTGGGCCTTGAGAACAAATTCCAGGTTCTCGGCCACAGTCAGGTGCGGCCAAAGCGCCAGATCCTGAAAGACATATCCGATCCTTCGGTTTTGCGGAGCCATTCGGGTTCTTGAATTCTCAACCACTATTTTCCCACCTATTTCAATTGATCCCTGATCGGGTAATTCGAGTCCCGCAATCATTCGTAAGAGGGTCGTCTTGCCGCAGCCAGACGGGCCTAAAATGCAGAAGACTTCGCCGGCATACACTTCAAGGTCCAGGCAGTCTATGATCTTTCGTCCGTTGAAGGATTTTGACAGTGCATTAAGCTTCAGGAAGACCTCGGACGGGCTCATAGGCAAAGTCCTCTCACTTCTTTTGCAGACGGTCTGCGAGGCCGAAAAATCATCCCACTGGCTACAAAAAGCGGGAATAGGATCACAGTTGTCTGGAACAGGCACAACGATGCCAGTACACTATCCGGGCTGTTGGCGATGGTAGCGAAGATCTTCAAAGGCAATGTCGATCTGCCCGGGGGGATCAATAAAATGGTGATGGCAACTTCACCGAAAGCCAGCACAAAGATCAGAAAGCCGACTGCCCAGAGTCCCTTCTTCAGATTGGGGATGACAATTCCCCCAAAAGTCTGCCACCACTCTGCTCCATGTACGAGCGCGGCCTCCTCCCAGGAGACAGACAACTGGCGGACATTCTCAGCCAGTAACAAAGCCGCCATCGGAGTGAAGCGTGCCACCAGGCCAATAATCACAATGCCCCAGGTCCCATAGAAACTCATAAGTCCAGGCTCGTTCCAAAGCCGGACCAGTCCAATTCCGAGGACAGTACCCGGCAAGGCAAACAGCGAAATCCAGACCGCATCTGCCACCCTCTTCCAGCGCACATTCGTCCTGGCTCTCCAGTAACCCAGGAAAAGCCCAAGGCCGACTGCGAGAACTGCGGCAGTCGCAGACAGGGCAAGACTGCTCCCGATTTCCGCAGTGGAGTTATCCGTTGATCGCCACAGTGTCATGGGTCTGTCCACTTTCATGGCCAGGCTGGCGATCGGAAGCAGAATGCCTACCATCAAGACGGCGACCGATAGGAGTTTTCCGAAGGGCAACCAGCTCGAGGGCGTCATGAGCGGACTCGAATTGAGGCTGCGCCTGGAGGACACAATCCTCTCGCCGAGAAGCCATCGGATCAGGAATGCAATGATCAAAATGACCACCAGCAATGGGGATGCTGCGGCCGTGGCGGCCCCGAAGTCATAAAAGGCGGCAAACTGAGTGTAGATCTCAGTGGCAAATACCCGCACCCGCAACAAGGCTGGGACGCTGAATTCTGCCAAAGAGAGAATGAAGACCAATAGGAATCCGGCGGCTACGGAGGGATGCACCAAAGGCAGGGTAACCGACCACAGGGTACGTTTCCATCCCGCCACCAGCCAGGCAGCTTCCTCCAAGCGGACTCCAACGCGATTAAGCGCGGCTTCCGTAACCAGCATCGGAATTGGGTAATAGCAGAGGGAGAGAATGACGACAGCACCGGGAAGGCTGAAGGTCCACGTCGCCAGCAGTCCCGCCCAATTCCCCCAACCCAGGAGCCTCAGCATATCCGTGGAGAACATCCATGAAATGCCCAGGATGTAAGGAGGAATCAACAAGGGAGTCATCAGGAGCAGCCGCCACCAGGGTCTGAGCCCCAGTTTTGTCTTTGCCAGGAAGAAACCTAAAGGTGCTCCCAGAAGTATTGCGAGTGTGGAGCTGGACAGGGCTAAGAGAAAGCTATTGGTCAAAAGGACTCTCTGCCGTGAACCTGTGAGAAGGCTGGAATAATTGGCTAATGAGACCCCCTGGGGTGTCCTTAGGGATTCGACAAACATAAGTCCCACGGGCAAAACGGCAATCCCCACGAATAGAACACCAGCAACGATAAGTGCCATAGTACGTGATCGCATATTACAGGCCCAGTATGGGCTGCAGAATCTTGATCACCTCTTCCAGACGTGTCGCCACTTGCGCATAGTCCACCTGCAGAGGTTTGAGGCTGCTAAGGGAGCGCACGCTCTTGGGCAAGGACACGGAAGGATGTAACGGAATTTGGACTGCTTCCGACTTTGCCAGCATCTCTTCCGCTTCCGGACTCAGCAGGAAATCAATTAACTTCCTGCCGCTTTCGGGATTCGGTCCGCCAGCGATCAGCGAGACCATGTTGGGCATGAAGGGGGTCCCCATCCCTTGTTCATCGGGATAGACAAAAGCCACGGGCTTGCCCGAAAGGATCGACGTATTGGCATCATCGGTGTCTGTGAGTCCCAATGCCATCTCTCCGTTTTCCACCAGGCGACGTACGTCTGAATTGCTGGGCGAGACTCTCACCTCGTTTTCTTGGAGGTCCTGGAACAACCTGGCAGCCTTTTCGTCTCCCAGGACGACAAATAACGCAGCGGCGTGGAAGGACATCGTGCCGAATCGCGGGTCGGAAATGGTGACCTTGCCTTTCCACTTGGGATCAATCAGGTCAAAGACAGACTTGGGAGCGTCCCCCTTTTTGACCAGGTTGGTGTTGTACAGGATCACCCGGCAACGCGCAGAAAAGCCGGTCCAATATCCCTCGGGATCTTTGAAAGTCGAGTGTATAGCACTGGCGCTGGGAGAGTTGTAAGGCGCCAGGATACCGTTCCGTTTGAGCATCAGAGTCCGGACTGACTCGCCACTCCAGAAGACATCGGACTGGGGGTTATTCTTCTCCGCCAGTAATCGGTTTGCCAGCCCGGTGGATTTGGTCTCCTCAGTGTCGTAGACGGCCTTGACTGTAATTCCCGCTCTCTTTTCAAAAGCCTGCAATACCGGTTCAGAAAAGGGTCGGTCAGTGGAGACGTAGATGACAACGGCATCTTCCCGATGCCGCCGAGAGCAGGAAGAGACAGAAAGGAAAATGCCGGAAAGCAAAATGACCAAGCCCCATGGGCTCTTCCAGAGTCGCCGAGACAGGACTCTCCCTTTGTTGCATGAGTTTCGCATCACCAATTCTCCAAAAGAACTATTTCGGTTCAACGGTTAGGTCATCAAAGTGAATCACCGAGTCCGCCTTGGTCCAGAGACCAATCTTCCCAGCCTCGGTAAAGGTGGTGTCATCCACGTCGAAAAGCTTTTGGCCGTTGAAGTTGACTTCAAATGCACCTCCACGAACCTTAACCGCCAGAGTATTCCACACGTTGCCCGGCACCTTGATTTTGACTCCATACCCCCGGTCCGTGGCCCCTCTGGGCTTTATATTTGTGCGCTTGCCATTCTCCACTTTGTAGAGCACCACATTATCTTCCAGGGCATTGGCTCGGAGGATGTAATAGTTGTTGGCATCGCGGTACCGCCAAACCAGCCCACCCCCCTGGTCTACCTTCCCTGAAATAGCCTTGACGCGGACACTCAAATCGAGGTCTTTATAGTTGGTATCTTCCACAATGGCCAAAGGGAAGCGATAGCCCGTGGCATCCGTGGAGGTTTGAGCCAAAACATTGGGTTTGGATGGAGCGGTGGAGTCGGGAACAACCAACCAAGTGCCCTTTCCTCCCTGGCCGGTCAGTTCGGAGATCCACCCTGAAGGCAAGGCCTGTGCTTTGTCTTTGTCAAAGTTCCAGGTCTTGGATTGGGAGAAGGTCGGAACTGGACCCGTCAAAAAAACTAGCACGCAGAAGAAGCAAATCACCAAAACGGATTCCCATTTGAGTTTCATAACATCTCCTTTCATGATTTGAAATCAAACAACAAGGCTTTGTTCTTCCCTTCCAATAGCTATCAAAACTCACCCCCGCACAGTCACAGGCAGCTATGCAGATGAATGAAGTAGCAGCCCTACTAGCCCCGAGGCAAGGATAACCATTGGTTCAGGCACTTTCTTCCAGCCAAGCAAAAGGACTACAACGGCAACAGCAATCGATGCAGTCTTAAGATCGATAATGGCTCGCCTCCCCAGGACAAAAGCAGCCCCGCTGATGGCGCCCACAGCTGCCGCAGTGACTCCCTGAACGAATGCCTTAACCTGTGGATTGGCAGTGAAACGCTGGTAATAGGGCGCGGCCGCCAAAACCAGGAAATATGGCGGTGCAAATACCGCAATCGACGCAGCAGTCCCCCCTAATGGCCCGGCAACCAAATAGCCAATAAACGCAGCCGTAATCACCACAGGTCCCGGCGTGATCATGGCAATGGCGACAGCATCCAGGAACTGCCGTTCATTGAGCCAGTGAAACTGCCCAACAACTCCACCATAAAGAAAAGGAACGATGGCCAGCCCACTGCCAAAGACAAATGCCCCCGCTTTGGCAAAATATAGGAACAGAGCAGATATTGTGGCTATGGCCGCCGGTCCGTGGATTCCCAGCAATAGCCAACCGCCCCAGTTAAAGTTGAAGAGCTGCAGGGATGATGGTCCTGTCAAAAACCGGGGAGGTGCCTTAATGATAAGGGTCAGGAAACCAAAGAGCACAAAAAGCCATATGATCTCAGACTCGGTCCAGGCAGTGACAACCGCGGTAATGGCAAACCAGCTCCATAAGAGTACATTCCTCTTCAAAGTCATTTTGGCAAGCTTAATCGCGCTTCGTGCAATGATCGCAATCACAGCTGCTCCTATCCCATAGAAGATCCCTTGCACCCAGTTCAGTTGCCCGAAATGGACATAGCAGGCAGCCAGGGCAAGAGCCATCAAAAAGGAAGGCAGAATGAATGCGATGCCGGTCAGGGTAGCTCCAATATTCCCCCCATGAACCCAGCCCAAATACATGGCCAGTTGCGCAGCCAGCGGACCCGGGCAAAACTGAGAGAAGGCGAGCCCTTCGACATAGTCTTGTTGCCGGATCCATTGGCGACGTTCTACCAGGTCCTTCTGCATATAACCTGCCAAAGCGATGGGTCCGCCAAACCCCAACGACCCCAATCGTAAGAAATACAGCAGGAAGCATCGCAGGGATGCAGGCTGCATAGACGACGGCTCCAACACTGTGGGGCCCTCGCGTGGGGGAACCAAGGACCTGCTTTCACTTTGGGGCTTCTCTACCACGGTTTTTTCGTGTTACCAAAAGTTCAAGTTGGCAGGCGCACTCGAAACAGACTTCCCCTTCCTAGTTGGCTCTCGATTTCGATTTTTCCTCCGTGCGCCTCACAGATCGAAGTGCAAATGGAAAGCCCCAGACCACTTCCACCCATCTCACGGGACCGAGCCCTGTCCACCCGGTAAAACCGGTCGGTCAGGTGCTGAAGCGCCTCCTGTGGAACTCCAGGGCCATTGTCCTCAACTTCGAGGACAATCTCTTTGACTCCGCTGGTAAGTCTTATATGCACCTGAGAACCTGATGG
Organism: Terriglobia bacterium; assembly: GCA_041484625.1. Taxonomy (GTDB): domain Bacteria; phylum Acidobacteriota; class Terriglobia; order Versatilivoradales; family Versatilivoraceae; genus JBGPHY01. The sequence continues at coordinate 13,635 of JBGPHY010000078.1, forward strand.
ACAGTACTTGATGGC